>NZ_JAHDIG010000073.1 GCF_020630935.1 Bernardetia sp. | reverse complement strand
ATGTCCAGTACTCTAAAAATTGAGCTATTTCAAATCTATCAAATTTTGCTATAAAAACAGAATTTTGACTTTATAAAGATTGGTAAAAAAGGTTAAGGCTTAAAAATCTGCTTTCCAACCTAAGCGAACTCCAGAAACTCCAGTATTGGTAAATGAATATTCTGCCCTCAATACAGTATTAAAATAAAAAACCATATCTATTCCTGCTCCTGCTCCCCAAAGCCATTGGTTAGGCAGTGTATTTGTTTCAAATGGGTTCATCAGTTGAGCATAACCTGTGTCAAAATATACTTTTGGATAAATTGCTACTGGAATTTTTGAAAATTGAGAAGGCATTTTGTTCATACGAAATGTGTTTTCAAAGATTTTGAAACGCATTGTATTTTTTAAGATAATATGTTGCTCACTTTCTGTAACATTATATTCAAATCCACGAATAACATCTCGCCCATGACCGATTCCACGTAAATTGGCATACGGTGTATTTTGAGCAAAAGTAAGTTTCATATTGGCAGTAGAGTGAAAAAAGAATTTTTTTGAAAGTGGTATAAACTTAGCAAACTCACTACGAGCTGTAAACAGACTAAAATCATTGTCTGCAATACCCAATCCTTGTTGTTGAATGGCAAATAAGAAATAATATCCTTTTAAAGGATAGTTGGCTCTGTCCCTCAAATCTCTAAAAAAATTATACTCCAGTTCTACATAACGCTGATTCGTTTTTCCTTCTCCAAAGAAGTTTCCATTGAGCTGTGCCACAGTATCTGCAATACTTTGAGTTCTGTATCCTACAAAAAAAGTATGACGGTCATAAAAACGGCTACGAGCTGTCAGAGAAAGCCCACTGTAAAATCTTGAGCTTAATACATTTCTTTCTGGTGTTTCTACAAAGCGAAGCGTATCACGGTCGGTAATGTAGCCTACATTTGTGTTTTCGGCATAGCCAACAGAAATATTTAACCCTAATGTTTGAGCTTTATTTATATAGGGAACAGAATATCGAAGGTCGTACTTGTTGGTAAAACCTGTTTGAAGCAAGATAGATAAGTTTTCGTTTCGTCCTCTAAAATTATTGTGTTTTACTCTAATTCCGTACTCTAGTCGTCTTAAATCTCGTCCTTGCTGATTCCACCAAACATTAAAATTTCGGTCGGCAAGTTCAATAAGGGGAATAGGATAGATATACCACTGTTCGGTAAGACTGATGATAATATCTAATTCTCCTTTTCTAAATTCTTCATAAAAAATATCTACCGTTACAAAAAGACGAGTATTAAAAATCTTGTTGGATTCTTGTTCTAAAATAGCCTCAATATCTTTTCTATGAATTTTATCTCCTTCTTTGATGGCAAGTTCTCTTAGAATAATTCTGTCTTTTGTCTTTTTATGACATTCTAAATGAATGCGAGAGACAGTTACACTATCACTAGAAAAATATGTGATTTCTTCACTAGGGGAAATGTTTGTATCTTTTTTAGACTTTGTTTGTGCGTTGCTTTCGAAACCTACTCCTACAAGTAAAACTAAGAAGGTAATTCCGAAATATATATATTTTGATAAGCGTAAAGGCATTTACAACTATTTATTTTTTTATTGTTGAAGCCAAATTATTTGACCTTATGTATTTGTGCTGTTCTATTTATAAACTCTATAATTTAATATAATGACCCTACAATATCCCATTTTGGTTGCATAAATTCAAAACCTTTTTTAATATTTTCTCGTTAAAGTGCTTTTTTAATAAAAATTAATGCAAAAAAAGTCCTATTCTGATAAAACGCTTTTGGTTTTGTCTAAAATAGGACTTTTAAATTCTTGACTTCAAAAAAATTATTCTGCTGATGTCTCTTCTGTACTTGTTTCAGTTGTAGCTTCAACTTCTTCTTTGGCAGTATTTTTTACTGGATAGTCTTGTCTCACACTAGAAACTTCTTTAGGAGCATACATTTTAGAATAAATATCTTTAGAACGATTGTTTATTCCTTCTGGGTCGTCGTACTGATTAGGCAACTGAGCAGGTTCAGCTTCTCTACTTACACCATAAATGCGCTCACTATCTAAGTTTTTTCCTTTGTTTGGTGCTGGCTGGTTGTGTTCGCCACAAGCTGTAAAGAAAACTAAAAGTGCAGCAAAAGCTAAAATAGTTTTGAATTGGTTTAACATAATTTGAATGATAAATTATTAATGATAAATGGTAAATGATAAGATAAAAACCATTTTCTTATTATAAAAGCATTGTGAACAAATAAGGTTGGAGGTTTATTCAAATTATCTTTCAAATACATCTTTTTGAATAGTCAAAATTACGCACCAAAAACCAAACTTAAAAATGAGAAAGGCGATTTAGAGCAAAAAATAGCAAAAAACACTTTTCTAAAAATTTTGTTAGATTAGTCTAACTTTATATATTTGCATAATCAAATATTTGATGTAGATAAATAAAACTACCTTTTCAAGAGGTATTTAAAGACAAACCAGATTAATTATAATGAAATTGAAATTTTTACTTATCAGCTTATTTTTTTTATTGAGTGGTTTTTCCACCTTACTTTTTGCTCAAAATAACACTTTACTAAAAGGAAAAGTAACCTTAGAAAACGAGATTTTTGGATTTGCTACTATCCAAATCAAGGAAAAAATAAATAATAAAATCGTCGGAACTACAACAGATAAAAACGGTACATACGAACTAAAAAATATTCCTTTTGGAAATTATACATTATTGGTTTCCTATCTAGGATTTGAAACACAAAGTAAAATAGTAGTGCTGAATGAAAAAAATCCAGTATTAGAAATAAATTTTGACTTAAAAGAATCTGTTTCAGAGCTTAGTCAGATTGTAGTTACAGCAACACGCACAGAAAAAAAACAAACGGATGCTGCTGTAATGGTAGATATTATAGATAGCAAAACCTTAGTAGGAACACAGTCTTGTAATTTGTCGGAAGGACTGAAATTTCAAGCAGGTCTAAGAGTAGAGACCGATTGTCAGACGTGTAATTATACACAGCTTCGTATGAATGGTTTGGCTGGTGGTTATTCACAGATTTTGATAAATGGTCGTCCTATTTTTAGCCCGTTGATGGGATTGTATGGAATGGAACAACTGCCTGTCAATATGATTGAGCGCATTGAAATTGTGCGTGGTGGAGGTTCAGTGTTGTACGGTTCTAGTGCAATTGGTGGTGTGGTAAATGTGATTACCAAATTTCCCAAAGAAAATAATTATGATTTGGCTTATACCTATCAAAACATAAATGGACAAAGCAACGACAACATCATTACTGGAAATGGAACAATTTTGAATAAAAAAGAAAATACAGGAGTTTCATTTTTTATCAACAATAGAAAGCGAGATTTTTACGACCACAATGAAGATAATTTTTCAGAACTTCCCAAGCTAGAAAACAATT
This sequence comes from Bernardetia sp., assembly GCF_020630935.1. Taxonomy (NCBI): domain Bacteria; kingdom Pseudomonadati; phylum Bacteroidota; class Cytophagia; order Cytophagales; family Bernardetiaceae; genus Bernardetia; species Bernardetia sp. The sequence continues at coordinate 17,661 of NZ_JAHDIG010000073.1, read as the reverse complement.
CTTTTGGAGCGAATCTATTTTTTCGTCCTACTGAAAATCAAAAATTAGAAGTTAGTTTTAGTAGTATCAATGAATATCGTTTTGGAGGAGAAATGACAGACAAAACAGCACACCTAGCAGAGCAATCCGAAGAGCGAACACACAATGTTTTGGTAGGAAATATTGATTATCAAATCAATTTTAATGGAGGAAACTCTTCTTTTATATCATATTTAGCTGCTCAAAAAACCGATAGAAAGCATTACACAGGCATTATTCCAAACCAAAACGAAACAGAAGCCTATCAAAATCATTTGGAAAATCCTCCTTACGGAACATCTGATAATGCCACATATCAAGCAGGTTTTCAACTGAATCACAATCTTTCTGACTTTTTAGGGACAAGTAATATCCTAACTTTTGGAACAGAATACGTAACTGATGATGTTTTGGACATGATTGAAGCCTACAATTATGAAATTGACCAAACGACAAGAAACTTAGGAATTTTTCTTCAAAGCGACTGGCAAATTACCAATAAATTGAATCTGCTTTCTGGACTTAGAATGGACAAACACAATTTTGTTGAGAATCCTATTTTTAGTCCTCGCTTGTCGTTTTTGTATAAAATACAGCCACAAATGCAGCTTCGTGTGACGTGGAGTACAGGTTTTCGTGCGTCACAAGCCTTTGATGCTGATATGCACCTTGCTTTTGCAGGAGGAGGAATTTCAAGAATTAGTTTGGCAGAAAATCTAAAACAAGAGCGTTCGAATAGCTTTAGCACATCTTTGAACTATGACAAGGCAACAGAAAATTTCATTGCTGGTTTTACGTTAGAGGGATTTTATACAGATTTGAACAATGCTTTTTATTTAGCACCACTCGGAGAAGATGAGTTTGGCGAGCGTTTTGAAAAACGCAACGGACAGGGCGCAACTGTGCAGGGAATCACATTGGAAACTAGAGCAAATTACAACAAAAAAGTACAGTTAGAAGTAGGTTTTACGCTTCAGTCTAGTCTTTTTGATGAGCCAGTAGAAAATATTGAAGGATTAGAGCTTAAAAGAGAATTTTTAAGAACACCTAACGATTATGGCTTTGCCACACTTTCCATTACGCCAAACAATCGTTTTGCTATAAATATGAATGCTGTCTATACAGGAAAAATGCAGTTAGTACATTTCGCTGGTGCGCCAGAACAGGCAATAGACGAATACAAAACTTCTAATCCATTCACAGAATTTAGTTTCAAAACGAGTTATGATTTTCCTCTCAAAAATACAGATTCTAAGTTGCAATTTTTCGGAGGAATAAAAAATCTATTGAATGCCTATCAAGATGATTTTGATACTGGAAAAAATAGAGATAGCAATTATGTTTATGGAACGGCTGCGCCACGAATTTTTTTTGTAGGAATTAGAATAACGAATTAAATAGTTTGCCACTCTTTTTGTCTTTCTTTTTCCAATAGTTCTTTTACTTTTTCTTGAGCTTCTTCTTTACTTGCTACAATAAATACTGGACTAGGATAAGATTTTACTATAAAAATAGCTTTCAAGACAGTTCTTTGTAGAAAAGAAGGAGCTACAAAAATCGCTGCAATAGCTTTTTCTGCTATTTTTTCTTTTCTTTCTTCTAAATACTTTCCTTGCATAATTCTGTACTTGGCAGACAAGTAAGTAGCCTTAGATGTATCTACAATAGAGATATATCGCTTGGGTTGCTCTGAGAGTTTTGCCATTTCTTCTAAGTAAGCTACAAAGTTTTCATCAGTTGCATTTACGCCTGTGAATTCAATTTGTATGAGGGGAGGAAACTCTGAATAATCATAGATTCCAAAAGGTAGTTCTTGTTGTTCCATTTGTGCATTAAATTGTAATAATACGTTCTTCTATTTTTTTTATAGTTTCTGCTTCTATGCTGACAAAGAAAACTTGACTAGGATGTAATTTGATTAGAAAAGTAGATTCAAATGCTTTTCTTAGTGGCTTTCATTCTTGTGTTCATCTATTTGTTCTTTTTGTAAAAGTGTATTGATCCAAATAGTTGCTTCTTCATTTGTTTTACATACTTTCAATTCGCCAGGATAGGGCTTGATAATAAAAACAGCTTCTAAAAGCATTCTTTGTAACACAGAAGGTGCAATGATTGCCATTCCAATAGAGTATTTGGCTACATTGTCTTTATTTTCTTTTAACGCATTGCCCTGCATCACACGATATTTTGCTGCAACATACTTTGTGTCTGTTGCATCTAAAACAATAGCATACCGACCTCTTTCATATATTTTTCCAATCTCATCTACATAATTTCGAAAGTTTTCTTCTGTAATTTCTACATCGGTAAGTTTGATATGTACTAATGGAAAATCTGAATAATCGAAAATGGCATAAGGTTTTGAAATAGAAATCATAATGTGGATTATTTATTTTAAATACAAAAACTAGGTCAAACTCCTTGTAAATCAGCACAAACACTATTCATTTTTTCTGTTTCTGATTGAAGTAAAACAGTAAGACTATAAATGTCTTTTAGAGAAGTGTATATTTGTGTAGCTCTTTGATGTTTGCTTGCTACACTATTATTTTTAAATTCTCCTATCAGAATACTTTCAGATAAATAAGACTTTGCAGTGTCTGAAAGAGTTTTTCCAAAAGATAAATATTTTTCAATAAAATAGTCAAGTTTTTTATTGCTTTGTATGATTTTCTCTACCGAACTAAAAAGAGTTTTGGGAGCATTTTTTGTGTCGAATAACTCTAATTTTAATTCTATGATTGCCTTATAAAAATCTAGGTTGATGTTGGTGTTCTTATCTTGATTTACTCTTTTGCGCCATTTTTCTATGAAATCTAACTGACTTTGAAGATTTTCATGGCTTTTATCTTTTGTCATTGCTTCTGCCTCCTCAAAAATCCAATCTATTTCTTTTTCTGAAAGTTCATAATTATTATCTGCTGCATTTTCTTTTTCTACAAAATAAAGAATACGATTTATAGAAGAAGAATGAAGAAAAGGTTCTACAAAAACAGTACTATTGGGCTGTTGGATTTCCACTTGATGTTTAGCATACTTATAGATTTTTTCAAGATGAGTTTGAAGATGATAAATACTATTTTCTTGAATCCATTGCAAAAATAAAAAACAATATTTCTCTAAAATAGAATAGTTATTCAGCGAAAAAATAGCTGAATACTTTTCGTCTTTATGTATTTCAAAATCAGACTGATGTGTTTGTATAATCTGAAAAATGTGTTCTCTAACGCTGTTTTGATTGTGTTTTTGTATCCAAACTTTAAACTTTGTAGCCGAAGAGAGTGTAGAAACTTCCCAGTTAGACAAAATTCCCATTTGATAAAAACGAATAATCGTGCGTTCTACTGTTCGCTTTCTATCCACTTTCTGCAAAAATACTCTAAAATCTAAATCTGAAATTTCTACATCAGATACTTTAACAAAATCTGTTTGTTCTTGCTGATTAGCTAGACAGTATTTATCATAGAATTGCTTCATAAATTCTACTTCTTCTGTAACAGTTTCAGATTTGGCAGCCCATTCTAAAAAATGTCTGTACATATCACCACCCAACCAGCTTACGTCTCGGTTCATGTTGCGAATGTCAGAAAGGCGAGTAGTAGGCTTAAAGAGTTTGAGTAGTGTTTGCTCATCTTTTTCTTTCTGAAAAATAATGTATGTTTTGGCATTTTCCTTTTTTGTACGATTCGAAATATCTAAAATTTCTGTCATCGATTTTGGTAAGCCATACTGAATAATAAAATCCAGATTTTCTAAATTGATTTGAGAATTTAGTGCAGCAGTAGAAGCAACCAAAACATCTGGAGAAGTTTTGAGAGCGTGTCTCAAATAATTTCTCTTTTTGAAGTGAGTTTCTTTGTCATCGTGCGAACCTTGAGGAATTTCAACGGAATAAGGATAAACTTTACGTTTTAAGTCAAACTCTAAACGTTCTGAAAGTAAGTGAGAGCCTGTACTTCCATTTACTCCAGAAGTAAAAATGATTCCAGAATTTTTTTCATCTCCATTATTAATTTTTCTAAGCAATCCGACTAATGTAGAATAGATGTTTTCGGTTTCTATAAATTCAAAGTTTTGTGTTTTATTTTCTACAAAACTTGAGGCACTTACTGAAGAATAGAAATTATTTTCTGAAAGTTTGAATGTATTTTGAATAGTTTTATGGACAGAGTCGTCTAAAAAATGAGACAGAAATACAAAAGGTGTTTGATAAGAATCATTACAAAAATAGTTGTAATAAATTCGCTCTAGCGCAATATATTCCTCTTTGTGCTGTGGCGACCATTCTGAAAAGCGATGAATTTCGTCCACTAAAAAATATGCCCAGTCAATTTTGTTTTGATTTGTAACAAAGTCTTGAAATATTTTTGTGTTGAGTAAGTCTGCTGTCAAGATGAGTAGAAAAACTTTATTTGCTCTCACTAATTCTTGAACTTGTTCAATTTCTTGACTACTTATTTCAGAGTGCCAAACAGTAACTTTGTCTATCCCATTTTTTTCTAATTCTTCTTTTTTATCCAATGCAACTTCTGTAGAAGCACACACAAGTAAAGAAGGAGAATTTTGTAGCACTGAAAGCCAACCAAAAATTGAAATCGAATCGGTTTGCAAAGGCAAGTTTGCCAACACAGATTGTCCATTTAGGGCTTTGGCAAGTAAAATTTGAAGAAATGTGAGTTTATTGTTTTTGGCATTGTTAGAACAGTGTTGAAGTATAAATGCAGAGCGTTTTATATCTTCATTATTCTCAAAGTTCCATGTATAGAAATTATCTTTTGAGAACGAATGCGAAAAAATAGGCAATTGTTTGGAAAGAGGTTTTCCTTCGTCTGAATGATATGAAAAACGATAATTTTCAGCATAATCATTTCTGATTTTTATCCAATTTTTATTTTTTTCTGAATCTGTATAACGATGCAGAATGCTAAAATCTACCTTAACAGTGTCCTCAAACTTTTCTAATTCTGGTTCTGAAAAAGTAGTTTGTATAGAAATATTGGGAAAGCTGTAAGATAATTTAGGAAATAACTGTGCTATTATTTTTAAAACACTTTCTATCGCCAGTTTTATAATTTCTTTCGGAATTTGTTCTTTTTCCCTCATCAGAAAACTAGCTTTCCACGTCTTATCTTCTAATTTCCAAACTCCTCTCAAAAGAAGCTCTACTGTCAAGACTTGAATTCGAATAATGGCAGCTTTCCACCAAATTTGCTGAATAATACTTTCTCGTGGTTTATTGACAGCTGTTCTGCTCCACTCTCTAAGCGTGTTCGAAAAAATAGGCTTTTCTACTTGATGACGAGTCCACTCCATTTTTTCACGAATCAAATCAGTTTCCTCTATAATTTCTTCTGTGGTAAAACTGACAACATAAATCCCCTTTGAACGCAGTTTTTGTTCTATTTTTTGTTGTTTTTCTCGCTCAGTGGCAGAAGAAACTATCAAAATAGCAAGCTCTGCTATTGGCAAATAAAAACTTATGACAACGTCAGCTAATTCTTCATCTATTATTTTTTGTTGTAAAACTTCTGATAAAGGAGCATTTATCCAAAACAGAAGTTCTAAAAATCCCCATTCGGGCAGATAGTTGTGAAGTCGTTCACGTAAAAAAAGCTGCATTGCTTTTTCTTGCTCGCTTTTATTTTGTTGTTCTTCAAACTTCCACTTCGGAACATACTTATCTTTTTCGGAAACTTGTAAAGGAAGTAAGGGAACATAGTTTTCAGCTTGACTAGGCGAACTATCAAATTTTTCTGCCAATTCTGAAGGCAAAGACATTATTTTACTACGTTGTAGAAAGCGAAGCAACAGAGTAAATCTAGCCTTTTCTTCTCTATCAATTTTTTGAAAAGAAGGCAAATTTTGTATGACAAAATGATTGGTTGTGTGTGTGTAGCCAGCCGAGTAGTGTTCCATAGGATATGATTAGTAATTTCTAATGGAAAAATACTAATTAAAATCCTTTTAAGTAAATGAAGAGCTGAAAATTATAATTTAGTTTGTATTTAATCTTATGAATTTTTGGGCATAATGGTTCGCTCCTATGGAGCTAAGATGATATATTTCTCCAACTACTACCAATGGGTAGCCCTTACAGGGCTGATTTCTAACCTCGTTAGAGGTAAATCATTGGTAGAATGAAAAAAATAGTTTAAAATTATGAGTTCCATAGGAACGAGTCTTGAAATTTTAGAGCAATCCAAAATCAAAGATAAAGAGGTAGTTGATATGTGCTTTGTAATTAAAAAGAAATTCCAATAAAACCACCTCCCCAAACTTTGGTATTGACTGTTGAAGTAGAAAAATTACGATTAGTTGTTGTGGTATCTTCTACGAAAACATAAGGTGCGAAGTTCGTTCCATAGGTGTTAGTGTCAGCATTATAGATTTTTGAAACGGTAACATTAAGCGTTGGTGCAATGAAAATGCCTACTTGTTTGCTAAGTTGGTAATGAACTTTAAATTTGAGTTGATTTAAAAGGTTTAGATTATTTGTCCATCTTTTGCCTTCATTGAGATGGTATGCCATAAGCTCAAAGCCAGCGTGTAGTTTTTGGTTTTTTGTGATAGGAAAGCGAGTTCCTAAGCCTGCACCCAGTCCCCAACGAGCTTCATCGTCTATTTGGATTCCGACAGACAGAATTTGATAAAACTTATTTACTCCAATATTGTATGCAAATGCTGTATGAAAACCTTCACTTGTGCTAATATCAAACGAACGGTAGCCGTCTTTTATAAAGTTTATAAGTCCTATCGGTACGCCTGTTACGCTATCAGCAATATTGATAAGTCCGATTTGTGAGCCTTTTACCGTATCTGCTTTATTGATTACACCAATTTGAATACCTTTTACGTTTTTAGCTACATTTACTCCAGAAACCTGTGCGCCTTCTACATTTTTGCTTACCACATTGGCAAACCCTGCGCTTTGAAAGCCTTTAAAGTTTCCGTTCACTGCATTGACAAATCCTGCTGCTTGGAAGCCTACGAAATTTCCATTCACTACATTTAAAAATCCTGCTCCTTGAAAACCAGTGGTATGGCTACCGTTGATATTTGCAAAGCCTGCTCCTTGAAATGCAAAAACGCTATCTTTAGTAATATTAGCAAAGCCAGAAGCCTGAAAACCTGTTGTTTTCCCTCCCACAATATTCATAAATCCTGCTGCTTGAAAGCCTTTCATATTTTTTCTCAAAATATTGAGAAAACCTCCTGCTTCAAAACCTGTAACCGAACCGTTATAGCCTGCAAAAAGATTGAGAGACAAGCGATTGTTTTTTTGAGGACTTCTAGCTCCATTTGTTCCAATCGGATAAAACAAACTTATTTGCATCGGAATAGCATTTAATTTTTTATCCATCTCACTTTCTATATTTTCATCAGTGTTTTGAGTAGAATCATTTTGTACGATTTGAGTAGAATCTAAAACGGTATTTTCTATTATATTTTTTAAAGAATCTATTTTACTATTTTCTAAGCTATCTAATATATTATTTTTTTCAACTAGCTCTACTTCATTTTTTTCAATCTCACTCTTTTTTGTAGAAACAGTTGCTTGATTTTTGTCTTTTTTATCAATAACTAAAGGCTCTTTGGGTAGCGATGCAATTTGAGGTTTTTCTTCTTGTTTGTCTGTTTCGGCTAGGCTAGATTGTGCTTGAATTACAATTTGTCCATTTATCAAACGAAACTGAATATGTGTGTATTTATCGCTGGCAGCTTCAAAAATTTGAGTGAGGGCATCTTTTAAAGGAAGATTTGAAACAGTCGTCGAAATTCTTTTTTGAAGAGGAAGACGAGAATTACTATACGAAAAACGAACATTGTATTTCTTTGAAATATCAGTAAGGATATTTTCTAAGGTTTTGTTTTGAACTGTTAGCGTAACAGATTGCTCTAAAATTCTTGAATTATTTTGAGCCAAAATATTATTTTGAGTTCCGAAATAAAGGCAAAGAAAAGCAAGTATGAAAAGAATTTGATTTTTCATTGTTTTAAAATATGTAGCACACACTTTTAGTGTGTGAATGTTAAGAGATATTTTCAGCAGACCCTAAGGTTTTTCAAAAACTCTTAGGGTCTAAATTTTTTACCTACATCCAGAGCCTGAAAGCAGGTAGGTAGTAGAATCAGATTTTCTTATTTGCAGATTTGCTCCAAATGAAAGCGTTTCCAAAACATCATTCAAAGGTGTTTGGTCAAATGTTCCTGTAAAACGACATTCTTTTAAGTTAGGGTTTTCCAACTTTAGACGAATATTGTAATAACTTTCTACTTTACTAACAACTTCCTGCATTTGCATATTTTCAAAAACTAAGCGATGATTGAGCCACGCCAAATAATTGACATCGTCGTTTTTCTCTAGTTTTGCCAACATAGAAACAGAATCTGGACGATTTGCAGTTGCATCATATAAAATTCCTTTTTCGCCTTTTGTCAGTAAAATAGATTGTTGTTTGTCTGATTTATGGGAAATGTTATTTTTAAAATTAACTTTTCCAGAAGCTACCGTAACTTCAATTTTTTCTTTTGTTGGATTGATATTAAAAGATGTTCCCAAAACTTCTACTTCTGCTTTTCCTTCCACATCAATTGTAAAAGGGTGTTTTTCATCTCTAGCAATATCAAAAAATGCTTCTCCAGTCAGTTTAAGATTTCGTTTTTGAGTAGATTCAAACTTTCCAAAATCAGAGTTATAAGCAATCGTTGCGTTTTTATTGAGCCAAATCTTTGAACCATCTGGTAAAACGAGTGGTGTATCAGAATGTTGATGTACAATAATTTGATTATCTAACGAATTATCTGAAACAGAAACACTAGAGTTTATCCACCAACCCAATCCCAAGCCAATTACTAAGGCAGCAGCAATTTTTCCAATTTCTCTAAAGATAGAAACTGATTTTGCTTTCTTATTTTCAGCAGGAGAAGGTTTAACCCATTCTTTTTGAGTTGTTTGTTGAACGTCTTTTTGAGCTTCGTATTCTTGAATTTTTTTACTCAATACTTGCCAACCTTTTTCTATATTGGGAGAATATTCTTCACTCATTCTGTTTCCAAAACGTTCACTTTCTTCCCACAAACGAGCATAATTTTGAAACTCTTTTTCAAAAAAAGGAATTTCTTTACGCCATTTCTCTACTTGTATTTTTTGTTCTTCGTTTAGCTCACTAGGTTCTTTAGAAATGTATCTTGCAATATATTCTATTTGCTGGTCTGTTAGCTTTATATTCTCCTTACTCATAAAGTTTTTTTCATAAAAGGAATTTTTCCTAATCCTAAACGATAGCTATATGCCTCGTTTACGGTTAATAAAAAATAATATTACCATGTTTTTGATAATATGACGCAGCAAAAATAGCTTACCCCTATGGTTTTTGAAAAAAAAATAGATTTTTATCGAAATTCAGCAACAGTTTCTATCATTTGGGGAATACGATTGGGAAAATCTGTAATAATACTATCAACTCCCCAGTTTTTGAGTTGCTGCATTTTTTTGGTGTCATTAACTGTCCAAGTAAAAACTTTTAAACCAAGCTTATGCAGTTCTTGTATTTTTTTCTTCGTCAAGAGTCTGTAGTACGGTACATATACGTTTGGCATAAATTGGAGTTTTGATAAATTTTCTTCCAAGCTAAATTTATTTTCTACCAAAAAACCAATCTGAAATTTCGTTTCTATATTTTGGGTTTGTCTGTGAAGTTCATTCAAAATATTAACATCAAAAGATTCTACCAGTAATCTATCTTTTATGGTATCAAAAAAAGAATAGCTTGTAATTTCTGTAATAAATAACCTTACCATTTCAGCAGGCAGAGGCTGCATAAATCCATACCACGCCATATCTGATTTTATTTCTAGTGTATAAAATGGTTTTTCTAAGTCATTCTCCAAAACGTATTTTTCAATTTCTTCAAAAAACGTTTTCATCAGTGGTTTGATGGCTGGCTGTGGTGTTTGTTCTGGGTAGCGAATATGTCCACGTTTTCCACAATCATATTTTTTGATGGTTTCATAATCCATTCTATAAATGTTATGATGGAGTTTGTCTTTTCTCAAAATAGGCTCTCCGTTGGGTTTGGAACAAAACTCGTGAGAAAAATAAGGCTCGTGTGAGAGTAAAAACTGATTTTCTCCTGTCAAGACAATATCAAATTCTAATCCTTGTACACCATTTTGAAGTGCTTTTATAAAAGAAATAATCGTATTTTCTGGAGCTAATCCTCGTGCGCCTCTGTGTCCTTGAAAGCTAGTTTGTGTGGTGTGAATAGTCATAATTGATAAGTATTTTTTTAGGTTAGGTAATTTTAAGATACATTTGTGAAAGTAAAAGAAAAAATATCGCTTAAACTTGTATTGCAAATGAATTTTTTAAAAATAATCTTATTTTTTATTGTTTTACTCACTTTTAGTCTTTCTAGTTGTATAGAAAAAAAATCGGAACAGACTTCTGAAACAGCTCAAAATTCCTCAAAAAAACTAGAAATTGTCTGTACAACAGGAATGATAGCCGACCTTGTACAAAATATTGTTGGAGGTTCTGCCAATGTGGTGGCACTTATGGGAGTGGGTGTCGACCCACATTTGTATAAGGCTACTCAAAACGATGTAAGCCGTTTGACAGAAGCAGACATGATTTTTTATAATGGACTTCATTTAGAAGGGAAAATGGGCGAAGTCTTAGAAAAATTTGCTTCTGAAAAGTCTGTGGTAGCCTTAGGAGAGGCAATAGACAAATCTAAACTCAGAGAAGTAGGACAAAATACGTACGACCCTCATATTTGGATGAGTGTAGAGCTTTGGAAACAGACAATTCCTTTAGTTGTAAAAGAATTGTCGAAAAAGCAACCTGATAATGCAGAATATTTTGAAAAACAAAGTGATTCATATATTCAAAAACTAGAATCTCTACACGAGAAGGTAAAAAAACAGATTTTAGAAATTCCTCAAAATCAGCGTGTTTTGATAACTTCACACGATGCGTTTTATTATTTTGGAAAGGAATATGAAATGGAAGTAAAGGCATTGCAAGGCATTTCGACAGCTTCAGAAGCAGGCATTTCAGATATGAACAATTTGGTTAATTTTATTGTAGAACAAAAAATAAAAGCCATTTTTGTAGAAAGTTCGATTTCCCCACAGGCTATAAATGCCGTATTGGAAGGAGCAAAAAATAAAGGTGCAAGAGTAGAACTAGGAGGGACTTTGTATGCCGATGCCATGGGAGAAGCTAATACTCCACAAGGTAATTATATCGGAATGATAGAGTTTAATGTAAATACTATGCTTGAGGCTTTGAAATAATTTCTTATTGTTTGTCTTTTGGTTTCCAAAATTCTAATCTATACACTTGTGCTGTAAAGGGCATTGCCAAATTTATCGTATCTTTTTTGAGATAATACTTTTCTATACTCCTGTTATCAGAAACAATAGAAGAACCTTTTTCCATTACAATCAAATCAAAATTTTGATGTGTGATATTGCTATCAATTTCTACATAAAACTGTTTGGTAACTGCTTCCACTTCTTTATATCTTGGGAAAATAGATTTTAAACTTGAAGATTTTACATCAGAAATATACATAAACTGTTTTGATAAACCTTGAAAATATACTTTATTATCATTTTCTTTTATCAAATTGGCAACAACAGGAGAGCCTATCACATGATTGCTATTCTTGATATATTGCTCTGCAATTTTCCATTGTTTTTTTTCATCTTCTGAAAGTTTAGGAGAATACATTAGCTTTTGTACGCTCCATAAATTTGATACAATGAGAAGTAGCCCAACAGGGATTATTAATTTGTTTCCTACTTTGTATAAAAACATTAAAGCAAACAAAATAAGGAAGGGGGTAGTATGAGTAAAGTAATAAGTAAGAAAAGCACCATCATTTTTTCCTAGAAAAATTGATACAATCAGAAACATTACAAAAAACACATACACAATCAATGCATTCTCATAAGAAATATTCATCTTGAATACTCCTTTCTCTAAACTAACAAAATCAAAAGATATTTTATAATTGGTAAAATGCTTCTTTTTATATGCTAAAAACAATAAGCTAGAAAAGCTAGTAAGTACAGATAAGAAAAGGAATTTATTTACATAAAAAAAAGTCAGAATTTGTTTTATTACATATGCCCAACTTCCTTCAGTAGCATAATTGAGAAATGAGAGAACTGTCAAGTAAAAAAATAATGGATAAAAATGACTAACAACATAAATAGAGATAGCGAAACTAACAAGAAAAACAGATGTATAAATTAAACCTTTCTTTTTTGAAATGAATAAAAATACAAAGCTACCCATACTAACTACTCCTAAAATAAAGTAGGACTTTGTATAAAATGCGAGTAATCCCAATAAAATACTACTAAAAAGACTCTTTGAAGAATAGTTGTATCTTACAGGAACATAGATAGAGGTAAGCATAAAAAATAAACCCCAAGAGTCAGGTCTATTGAGAGGCAAAACATTGTAGTAAAAACTAATATATAATGTAAGTGTGGCTGCAAAAGCTACAAGTAAAGGAATATTCAATCTTACAAGCCAAAGGATAATTATCATACAACTTAGTACAATGCCAATAAAAGTAACTATCCGATGGGTTATTAGAGTGCTTCCAAAAAAATATGCAAAAGGGTAGGCTATAAAGTTTTGTATTATTCCATATGCTTGGGCATATTCTGGTTGATTTTCAATTCTATAAGGGTTTTCATTTTCTAACAATAATTTGGTAGCAAGAGTAGTAACAGCTTCTCTATATTCTTGTTGGTAAGGAGAGAAAATGAGAGTGTAATAGTCATATGAAGTTTTTGTAAAAAAATAAACACTTCCTATAATTAAAATGAACATAGATACTTTATTAGCTATAGATATTATACGTTCTTTATTCATATATATAAGAGTATTATTAGCTTATGTTATTTGTTTTGAATTTTAATTTCAAAAATAGTTAAGAAGAATGGGTTATCAAACTCAATTTTTAAAAACTATACTATAAAGATAAAATAGGGTTCAATAAACCCACAAGAAAACACTACCTTTGCAACCACAAAATAGAAAAAACAAAAGAATAATATCATAAAATGGCAGCTATCAATCTTATTTCAGGCGAGCATCTTTCCAAAACATATGGAGACAGATTTCTATTCAAAGATTTGAATTTTGGAATCTCACAGGGCGAAAAAGTAGCATTAGTAGGAAGAAATGGAGCAGGAAAATCTACACTTTTAAAAATATTGGCGAAAGTAAATGCGCCAGACAAAGGAGATGTAAGTTTGCGTCAAGGCGTGAGGGTTGGTTATTTGGCGCAAGACCCAGACTTGCCAGAAAACAAAACGATATGGGAAGCCATCGTACAAGCTGATAGTGCTGTTATTACTGCTATTCGAAGGTATGAAAATGCTATTTTGCCTGAAAATATAGACAATACAGAAGCTATGGAAAAGGCAATGGGCGAGATGGAACGCCTAGATGCGTGGGCGTATGATGCCAAAATCAAAGAAATTACGTCAAAATTAGGTTTAGACGATACACAAAAAACGATTGCAGAGCTTTCTGGTGGGCAGAAAAAACGTGTAGCACTAGCCAAACTTCTCTTAGACGAACCCGATTTGTGGCTTTTAGATGAGCCTACCAACCACTTAGATTTGGCAACTATTGAATGGCTAGAAAACTATTGGGCTTCTGCCAGTACAACCCTACTTCTCATTACTCACGATAGATATTTCTTAGATAAAATCTGTAATCGTATTTTTGAGCTGGATAATGGACATATTTATCGCTATGAAGCTAATTATGCACAGTTTTTAGAATTAAAGTCTGAACGAATTGCACAGGCACACACAGAGGCAGACAAAGCCCACCAACACATGAAAAAAGAGTTGGAATGGATAAGAAGACAGCCAAAAGCAAGAGGAACAAAAGCAAAATATAGAGTAGAAGCCTTTGAAGATGTAAAACAGAAAGCTCATAACCGTCCAGATGAGCAGAAAATGAATATTGAGTTTGGAGCAAAGCGTCAAGGTAAGAAAATCATAGAACTACACGATGTTGGTTTTGAATATGCAACAGATAAGGGAACTCAAACCATTCTAAAAAAATTTAATTATAAGTTTGTCAGAGGCGAGCGTATTGGAATTATTGGGAAAAATGGCGCAGGAAAATCAACGTTCTTATCGCTCTTGACAGGAGAAATAGAGCCACAAAAAGGTCGCATCGAAAAGGGTGAAAATACTCATTTTGGTTATTATACACAGATGCCCCCTACCTTTGATGATTCTATGCGTGTGATTGAGGTTATTCAACAGATTGGAGAAATGGCGACAGTTTCTGAGGGGCATCAAGTTTCGGCTTCTCAACTTCTCACACAGTTCAATTTCCCACCTGCACAGCAATACAAAAATGTAGGAACACTTTCTGGAGGAGAAAAAAGACGTTTGCAGCTTTTACAGATTCTTATCAAGATGCCAAATTTTTTAATCCTTGATGAGCCTACCAACGATTTGGATTTACAGACACTCTCTGTTTTGGAAGAATTTTTATCTAATTATGGTGGATGTTTGATTTTGGTTTCGCACGATAGATATTTCTTAGATAATTTGGTAGAACATCTTTTTGTATTTGAAGGAGAAGGAAAAATCAGAGATTTTAATGGAAACTACACTGATTATAGAGAAGAAGAAGCCGAAAAATTAAAAGAAGCTCAAAATCAAACTAAAAAAAATACGCAAGTAGCAACTTCAAATAAGGTAAAGACAACTTCTAACAAACTAACTTTTAAAGAAAAACAGGAGTTGGAAACTTTAGAAAAAGATATTGAAAAACTGACTTTACAAAAAGAGGAAATCGTAGAGCTAATGAATAGTGGAGAAACCGATTATGACAAAATTTCTAAGTGGAGTTCTGAAATGGAAACTATTGTAAATTCATTAGATGAGAAAGAAATGCGTTGGTTAGAGCTTTCTGAAAAAGAGTAAAATAAATTGATAATTACAGTATTTCTCTTTTATCTCTTTCAACTCTGTGGTTTAGAAACCAAACATATTTTGAACTAGAAAACATTAAAAAAAAGATTCACTTTGAATACATTTGGACATATTTTTAGAATCACCACTTTTGGAGAGTCACATGGAAAAGGCATTGGAGTTACTATTGATGGCTGTCCTGCTGGAATTGAAATAGATGTAGATTTTTTGGCAAATGAAATGAAACGCCGAAAACCAGGGCAATCCAAAATTACGACACCACGCAAAGAAAAAGACGAATTACAAATCCTTTCAGGAATTTTTGAAGGCAAAACGACAGGTACTCCTTTGGCTATATTTATTCCTAACCAAGACCAAAACAGTAAAGATTACTCCCACATAGCAGATAAGTTTCGTCCTTCTCACGCAGATTATACCTATCAACAAAAATACGGCAACCGAGATTATAGAGGAGGTGGCAGAAGCTCTGCACGAGAAACAGCAGCACGAGTGGCAGCAGGAGCAGTAGCCAAACTATTTTTAAAATCAAAAGGAATTACTATTCAAGGCTATGTTTCTGGAGTGGGAAATATTACGTTAGAAAAAAGCTATTCAGAATTAGATTTTTCTAAGTACAATGAAGGAAAAGAAAATATTATTCGTTGCCCAGATGAAGGAACGGCTCAAAAAATGATTGATTTGATAGAACAAGTCAAAAATGAAGGCGATACGATTGGTGGGGTGGTTTCTTGTGTGTTGCAAGGTGTTCCTGTGGGATTGGGAGAGCCTGTCTTTGATAAACTTCACGCAGAACTTGGAAAAGCAATGCTAAGTATAAATGCCGTTAAAGGTTTTGAATATGGAAGTGGCTTTGAAGGCGTAAAACTAAAAGGCTCTGAGCATAACGACGAATTTTATACAGATGAAAATGGCAGAGTGCGTACTAAAACCAATCATTCTGGAGGCATACAAGGAGGAATAAGCAATGGCGAAGATATTTATTTTAAGGTGGCTTTTAAGCCAGTCGCTACACTAATGCAAGACCAAAAGAGTGTTGATAAAGAGGGAAATACAGTTACTGTTTCTGGAAAAGGAAGACACGACCCTTGTGTTGTGCCTAGAGCTGTGCCAATTGTAGAAGCAATGGCTGCACTTGTAATAGCTGATTTTTATTTGCGTCAAAAGACTAATGAAATCTTTTAAACGAGTTGGTAAGGAAAAGGCATGCCTTTTCCTTACTCTTTTCATTATTCCTCTTCCTCTAAAAGTTCTTCTGCAATAGTTCTAAAATAACCTTCTAATTCAGCAGGGTTACGAGGATGTTGGCGTTCTAGTTTTAGGCGAGTAGATTTTTCTCTTGATTCGATAAGCACGTCAGTTACATACTCCAAAATATCAAAAGCCTCTTCTGCCATAGCATTTTCTCTGTCTAAAGTAGGATTTACTTCTACCATTTCCCAAGCACAGACTTTGTCATTACTTATCAAAAGGGCATTTAGCTCTTTGGCTTGTTCAACGGTAAGTCCGTTCTCAACAGGTGTTCCTGTTCCTTCTGAAATATGAGGGTCAAGACTATCTACATCAAAGGAAACATAAATCAAATCACATTCTTCTAAGAGATGTAATATTTCTTCTGAAATTTGTTCTACTCCTTTGTTTTTTACTTCTGATGTAAGAAAATTGCGAATACCGTACTTATTCATCAAAAATTTCTCTTCATCTTCTACATCTCTAACCGAAACAAAAACAATATCTTTTGGCAAGACATTTTGTCCATTCCCTCCAACGTGCTTCAACTTATTCCACCACTTTATAGTGTCTTTGTGTGGGTCATTACGGCGAGATTCTGTATTGTCTTCTCCTGTGGCAATAGCAAGAGGCATTCCGTGAATGTTTCCAGACGGACTTGTATAAGGTGAGTGCAAATCTGCGTGTGCATCTACCCAAACTACACCAATTCTTTTTTTAGGGTAGGCAAGTTTTATACCTGCAATAGAACCTGCTGCCGTGGAGTGGTCTCCAGCTAAAATAAGAGGAAAATAACCATCTTCAATTGCATCTCTAACAGCGTCAGAGGTTCTGCGTTCTACTTTATAGACCGAATCTATATGTTTGGCGTGAGCATAAGGACTTGGTTCAAAAAGTGCATCGTTTTCAGTTTCTACTTCCGTTACGTCAAAACGAATAAAATAATCACTTCCTTTGTCTAAACAAGCTGTTTTTAAGGCATCTACCCCCAAACTTGCCCCTCGTGTTCCTGCGCCTAGTTCTGAGCGTACTTCAATCAGTTTTATAAAATCCATGTATGTGTATTGATATTGTATTGGTAAAGTTTATTTTTTGTTTCTATTGTTTTAACAAGCTATTAAAAAACAGAAATCTAAAAGGTCGGAAATATAGGAAATTCAGACACAAAAAGCTATTTCTACTTTGGTAATCTTTTAAAGAATGTTTCCAATAACAATAATTAGAAAGAAAGTTGTCGTAGTATTTTGTAAGATGTCATTATATCTATGTGTTATTTTTTTATCAGTTTCTAAGTAATTATTCAATTAAATATGTACCTTTGCATTAAATAAAAAAAACTCCCCTACCCTATTTTCTAAATTTTAACAAACCAGAATTATCTATAATTATAAATTACAGTTTCCACAATTCCCCAAAATTGTAATC
>NZ_JAHDIG010000072.1 GCF_020630935.1 Bernardetia sp. | reverse complement strand
CAAGAGTTTGAAAAAGAATTTGCTCAGTATTGCCAAACAGATTTCTGTATTGGTGTAGGAAATGGATTAGATGCGCTGACTATTACTTTAAAAGCTCTATCAGAAAAGTATAAGTGGGAGAAAAATACTGAAATTATTGTTCCCTCAAATACCTACATTGCCACCATTTTAGCTATTCTTCAAAACGGCTTTATGCCTATTTTAGTAGAGCCTAGTATTGAAACTTACAATATTAACACATTAGAGATTGAAAAAGCAATAACTCCGAAAGCCAAAGCAATAATAGTGGTACATCTGTATGGCAAAGTATGTCAGATGGATAGAATTGAAAAAATTGCTAAACAGCATAACTTGTTTGTTATAGAAGATGCTGCACAAGCGCACGGAGCAAGTCTCAAAATTAACTCTGAGAATCAAAAAGCAGGAAGTTTTGGCGTTGCGAATGGGTTTAGTTTTTATCCAACAAAAAATTTGGGGGCGTTGGGAGATGGAGGAGCAATTACAACTAACGATGTAGAACTAAATAAAATAATTCGCTCACTTAGAAATTACGGTTCAGATAAAAAATACTACAATGATAGAATAGGTTTCAATTCTCGCCTTGACGAGCTACAAGCAGCTTTTTTGCGTATCAAACTTCAAAAATTGGATGAGATAAATAATCATAAGAGAAAACTTGCTAGGCTTTACTTAGAAAATCTCAAGTCAGATTTTATTTTGCCACTCGTAGAGAAAGATTTTCATGACGTGTATCATATTTTTGCTGTTCGCCATCCGAAAAGAGACAAGTTGAGAGAGTATTTATTAAAGAATGATATTGGAACAGAAATTCATTATCCTGTTCCTCCAGCAGAACAAAAAGCACTTAGAGGAAAGTTAAAGGAAACTAATTTTCCTATTGCTAAAAAAATTCACAAGACTATTCTTAGCCTTCCTATTTCATATTGCCATACAGAAAATGATATTCTAAGAGTGATTGAAGCAATGAATAAGTTTTAAGATAAAATACGTACCTTTGAGCCTTCAAAAAATAACGTTCTACTCCATTATGAGTAGAGAAAAAATAAAGCAACAATGGGCATAGTTAGTAAAGGAAAATATTATTTACAAGAAATTGCTTTTAATTTCTCAAAAGGCGATACGTTTGGCGATAAATTAGGTCTTACTCGTCAAGTTCTTTCCTTTCATTGGTACAATCAAAAACAAGAATTAAAGAGGGTAGAAGAAAAAGCTATTAAGCACGTAGTACAGTTTCCACAAGGAAAGCAAGATGTACATTTGCGTACACATAGTGGCGATATGTTTGTTTTCTATGAGATTTTTATGGAAGATACATATCTACTTCCTAAAGAATGGACAAAAAATGTAAAGTCTATTGTCGATTTGGGCGCAAATATAGGTCTAACGACACTCTATTATTATCAGATGTTTCCAGAAGCTCATTTTGTTTGTGTAGAGGCTGCTCCTACTAATTTTAATATTTTAGAGAAAAATCTTCATCCTATATCTTCCAAAAATCAACTCACAGCATTGGAGGGAGCAATTTATAGTCAGTCGGGCGAAGTAGCCTTTGAAACAGAAGCAATTGCTTGGGGAGGAAAAATAAATCAAGATACTCAAAGCATTACTACTACGAAAGTACGTGCTTATGACATACCAGAAGTAATGCAGAAAGCAGGTATCGAAGAGATAGATATTCTTAAAATTGATATTGAGGGAGGCGAAGAAGAACTCTTAGGAAAAAATAAAGAGTGGTTGCATAAGGTAAAAGTAATCATCATCGAACTGCATGGACACTATGATCTAGACCGTTTAAAAACAGATATTTCTCCGTATGGATTTGAAATTATTTTACCTACTGAGCAGGAAGATTTACAAATGATAGCTGCTATTGCAAAAGAACGTTTGAATAAATAAAATAGTAACAAACTTTGAAAAAAATCCTTATTCTTCGCTTTTCTTCCATTGGAGATATTGTCTTGACAACGCCTGTTATTCGTTCGCTTAAAATGCAGTTTGAGACAGTACATAATGAAGAATTAGAATTGCACTATGCCACCAAAGCGAGTTTTGAAAGCGTTTTGAAGTATAATCCTTATTTAGACAAAATTCATTTGCTTCAAAAAGAACAGTCTATTTCAGATTTTATTGCTATTCTGAAAAAGGAAAAATTTGATTTTATCATAGATTTACACAAAAACCTGCGTACTAGCCTCATAAAATTCAGAATTTCTGCAAAATCATATTCTTTTGATAAACTAAACTTTGAAAAGTGGTTATATGTCAATCTCAAAAAGAACAAAATGCCGAATCGTCATATTGTAGAGAGGTATATGGACACGTTAAAACCATTAGGAATTACGTTAGAGGAAGACGAAAGACAAAGCGAAACCGAGAACAAAAAGAATAAAGAAAAAAATAAGGAAGTAACAGGACTAGATTATTTTTTGGGAGCAGAAGATCATTTTGAAATAGAATGGTTGCCTAAGTCTTATCAAAATGGTTATATTGCTTTTGCCATTGGTGGAGCGCACAACACTAAAAAGTTGCCTTTGAAACGAATGATTGAACTTTGTGATAAGATAAACAAACCAATTGTTCTCTTAGGAGGAAAAGAGGATATGGAAAACGGAAAAGCTATCTTTGATTTTTTTGAAAAAGATAGAGATACAGTAGCCTCTCAAGAAGCGATTGAAAAGTTAGGAAAAAAAACACGTATTTTTGATGGATGTGGTAAACTCACTTTAGGACAGTCGGCTTCTTTGCTCAAACAATCTAAGGTCGTTTTTACACACGATACAGGACTGATGCACATTGCAGCAGCTTTCAAGAAAAAAATATATTCTATTTGGGGAAATACTACTCCAGCTTTAGGAATGTATCCTTACAAGACAGAGTTTGTAATTTTTGAAAATAATAAAATTTCTTGCCGTCCGTGTTCTAAAATTGGCTTTAAAGAGTGTCCAAAAGGGCATTTCAAGTGTATGAATGAGCTAATTTTTGATTTTTGGATTCCCTAATTTTTTAAAACTTTTGATAGTATTTATAATCTAAAATTTCTTATTTTTACATTTTTGTTTTTGTGCCGACCCTAGCACAATTTAGTATTTTAATTAGTAGTAGAAGTCAATAAAAAAAGGTGTGATTATGATGTATGAATTAATTTCTAGTTTTCCCAACCAGTTGGAAGAGGCATATTTAAGTTTTCAAAAACTATCTCTTTCTTCACTTGAAGATAAAAAAATAACTAATGTTGTAGTAGTAGGGTTAGGAGGTTCTGGAATTGGTGGAAATTTAGCACAGACGATTACTCGTAGTTTGCTTAGTGTACCTTATCAGGTTTGCAAAACATATAATTTGCCTAACTACATCAACGAAAATACACTTTTTATTGCATCATCTTTCTCTGGAAATACAGAAGAAACACTGGCTTCTTTAGAAGAAGCACAGCGCAGAGGTGCATACATTGCCTGTCTTACTTCTGGAGGTAAGTTAGAAAAAATTGCAAATCAAAAGGGCTTTGATTTAGTTCCTTTGGCTTCAAGAGCTGCTTGTCCTAGAGCTCATTTACCTTATTCGGTTACTTCACTTTTATTACTTTTGCATCATTACGGATTGGTAGAAATAGGTTTTGAGAAAGAAATACAACAAACTGTTGAAAAATTAAAAAAGGATGAGAAAACAATAAAAGTAGAAGCTCAAAAGTTAGCAAAATCTCTCAAAGGGAAGTTTCCGATTTTATATGCAGATGCTATCTTAGAACCTATGTTGATTCGTTTTCAGCAGCAAATCAATGAAAATGCAAAACAGCTTTGTCATGTCGCTGTTTTTCCAGAGATGAATCACAACGAACTGGTAGGCTGGCACTTGCCAAAAGAAATTTTGTCTAAGACACACATTTTACTATTCCATTCAGATTATGACCACGAAAGGGTAAATAAAAGAATGGAAATTTGTGAAGGTATTTTTAATAAGCACACCCATTCCATTACACACATTGCAGCAGAAGGAAATTCATTTTTGGAGCAGGTATTCTATTTGATTTATCTGACGGACTGGGTTTCATATTATTTAGCAGAAGAAAATGGCGTTGACCCTTTCCCTGTAGAGGTTATCAATTATTTAAAATCTTCTCTACAAGAATAAAAAAAATATCCTAAACGACGGTTTTAGTCCTCGTTTACGGTTGCTAATACATAATTAAAAAATGCAAAACGTAATTTTCGAACATCTTGGAACACTCTCCTATAAAAAGGGGTGGGAATACCAACAAGAAATTTTTGATAGAATATTTGATGTTAAAAAGCAAAATCGTGAGCTAGAAGAGCAGAAACAGCTTCCAACACCAAACTATTTACTTTTCTGTCAGCATAATCCTGTCTTTACATTGGGAAAAGCTGGTTCGATAGACAATTTATTGCTCTCTGAAAAAGAATTAGATGAAAAAGGAATTGAATATTTTGAAATCAACCGAGGTGGAGATATTACCTTTCACGGATTAGAGCAGCTTGTAGGCTATCCTATTTTAGATTTGATGAATTTCAAGCAAGATTTGCATTGGTATTTTAGAGAATTGGAAGAAGTCATTATCCAAACTATGCAAACCTACAACCTAGATGCTGGAAGAGTAGAAGGATTGACAGGCGTTTGGATAGACCCAAATTCTGACAATCCTAGAAAGATTTGTGCCATCGGCATTCGTGCCAGCCGTTGGATTACGATGCACGGATTTGCACTCAATGTCAATACCGATTTATCTTATTTTGATTTGATTATTCCTTGTGGAATTACAGACAAAGGAGTTACTTCATTAGAAAAAGAATTAGGAGAAAAAATAGATATGAAAGAAGTAGAAGAGCGAGTAAAGACACAGTTTGAAAAAAGATTTGGAGTAAAAATTATTTAGAGAATTACGAATTTTTTGAGTTGAATATAATAAAGCCTAGTGAAACTAAGTTTCGGCTTGATAACTGATAGGCAAAACATGATATTACTTTTAGACAATTTTGATTCGTTTACCTACAATCTGTGGGACTATGTCCAGCGTTTGGGAGTAGATTGTAAGGTGTTTAGAAACGATACGCCTTTAGAAATTCTTAAGCAATATGATTTTACTGGAATCATTCTTTCTCCTGGTTTTGGAAAGCCTCAAGATGCAGGAAATATGATGGATGTAATAGATTTTTATCATCAGAAATTACCCATTTTGGGAGTTTGTCTAGGACATCAAGCTCTAGGAATATATTTTGGAGATGCTCTTATTTATGCAGAAAAACCCATGCATGGAAAGGTTTCATTGATTAATAGCTGTGTAGATGAAAATAAAGATTTGATATTTCAGAATATGCCTTCAAAAATTGAAGTGGTACGTTATCATTCTTTACTCATAGAACTACGAAAAAACAGCCCACTCATTCCAACAGCTTTCACAGAAAAAGGTGAATTAATGGCATTTTCTCATACAACACTTCCCATAAAAGGGATTCAATTCCACCCAGAAGCAGCACTCACAAAATATGGCTTACAAATGCTAGAAAATTGGCTTTCACTAACCAAACAAAAAATATCTACAACCAGACTAGAAAATATTTTAAACTAAAATCTTATTTGGATTAGATTTTGTCCTTTCAATATACTGTACACTTGTATAAGTGTCAGAAAATTTAAAAGTTGTTTAATAATGTAGTTTTATACAATTGTTGGTACTGACTTATCGGTCTGACCTTGGTCTATTAGGGCAGTCTCGCTAGAGCAGACCATAAATAATTTGTATTTTCTCTATTTTTAAACAGCTTCTTATTTTATACAATACTTTCTCTCAAAAATATCAAATCTTATTTCTATGATTCGCACTACACAATTTTTCCTTTTAGTCTTTTGTATAGCTCTTTTTTCTGCTTTTGTTCCACAAGACAGCCCCAATGCAAAGGTATTAGGCAAATGGAAAACTATTGACGACGCTACAGGCAAAGCAAAATCTATTATTGAAATCTACGAAGTAAATGGAAAAATTCATGGTAAAATTGCTGAACTTTTAACCGAAACAGACCAAAATAAAGTCTGTGAAAACTGCACAGGAAAACGAAAAGGAAAGAAACTAGTCGGAATGGAAATTATGTACGGACTGGAAAACGATGGAGATGATAAGTGGGAAGATGGCAAAATCTATGACCCAGAAAGTGGTAAAGAATATAGTTGTAATATCAAATTACTCTCTGCTGATAAGTTGGAAGTAAGAGGGTATATCGGCTTTTCGTTTGTAGGGCGTTCACAAAACTGGCATAGAGTGAAGTAATCACCAATGTTAAAATTAAGAATAGACAATCTACTTTTGAGTGGGTTGTCTTTTTTTATGTTTACATTGAAAATAAAAACTGTATAAGAAAATGAGAGCAGAACTAGAATGTCCAGTAGAAGAGAGATATTTATTTGCTGATGAGTTATTTTCAGATGAACTAACAGCTTTTTGGCAAAATACAAGCACAAGAAGACTTAAAGATCATCTCAAGGGAACAGAATATAAGAAATACATCAACTGGAAAAGAAGAGAAAATCAAGTAGCTCTTTTTACTATGCATGCTTATGCAGATTTGGCTGTTCCGAAGAAGTTTGATTGTATTTTTGAGATAAAAAATCCTTCAAACTTTGTAAATACCAAGTTTACTTTGATTCAAGCTATTTGGGAAGCTTGGTTTCCTATGGATACTCTTGACCACGGACATAAACACTTATGCATATTTGATTTTGAAAATGAGATTCCTAAGATAATTGATAAACTACACGTTTCGGAAGGTAAAGTTTCAACATTACCAATGGGAGCTTCATGGTTAGGGATTTGTCAGATGAAAGACTATGAAGAAATAAAAAAAGCAAGAGAAAAATATCTTAAAGAACGTTCAAACCGCTGATAGAAAAAACTTCAAAGTGAAATATTTTACTACAAAAAAACTCATTTACAGTTATTTAGTTATCTGAATGCAGAGAAAAGCCTAATAATCTCTCTAATTTTGAAAATACTCTTTTTAATCCTATTTTTTTGGTAAATTTGTAAAAATGTAGCTCACTCTTTAGAATGAGAAAAGTGGTAAAGAGCATTTTAACTCTCAATCTCTGCTATTGTTGGTGTGTTTATCAGCAATAAAACTTAACAAGACCTAACTAAGAAACTAACTCATAAATATACATCACTATGGCTAAAATAGAAATGGTAATGCCCAAGATGGGCGAAAGTGTAATGGAAGGCACAATCCTTACTTGGCTCAAAGAAGTAGGAGATGAAATCGAACAAGATGAATCAGTCTTGGAAGTAGCAACAGATAAAGTAGATACAGAAGTACCAGCTACGCACGCAGGTACATTAGTAGAGATTTTGGTAGAAGAAGGCGAAGTTGTACAAGTAGGCGCACCGATTGCTATTATAGAGACTGTTGGAGAGGAAACAGCAGATGCACCAAGCAGCCCAGCTCCACAACAAAAAGAGGAAAAAGTAGAAGAAAAAGAACTAGCATTAGAAGCTGCAACCTCAAATGGTGGTAGCCAAATGAATGGAGCAGTTCATCAACAAAATGACTTTGCCACAGCTACACGTTTCTATTCTCCTTTAGTGATGTCTATTGCCAAAGAGGAAAAAATTTCAATGTCAGAATTAGAAACTATTGAGGGAACAGGCTTAGAAGGAAGAGTTACCAAGTCTGATATGTTTACATATTTGAAAAACAGACAAAATGGAAACAAGGGAGGAAGTCAGCAAACACAAGCTCCTGCTCCAGTACAGGCTAAAAAAGAGACAAAACAACAACCACTTACACAGCTTCAACCTTCAAAATCGTATGGAAATGGTATTGAGGTAGTAGAAATGGACAGAATGCGTAAGATGATTGCCCAAAGAATGGTAGAATCAAAACGCACATCTCCACATGTAACGTCTTTCATTGAGGCAGACCTTACCAACCTTGTAAACTGGAGAAACAAGTGGAAAAGAGTTGTGAAAGAACGTGATGGTGTGGCTCTTACTTTTACTCCTATTTTTGTAGAGGCAGTAGCAAAGGCTATTCAAGATTTTCCAAAAATCAACTGTTCGGTAGATGGCGATAATATCTTAATGAAAAAGGCTATCAATGTAGGAATTGCAGTAGCTCTTCCAAATGATAATTTGATTGTCCCTGTAATTCATAACACCAACGAACTCAACCTTCTAGGAATTACTAGAAAAGTAAGTGAGCTTGTAGAGAAAGCAAGAAATAATAAACTTTCTCCAGACGACCTTTCTGGAGGTACTTATACACTTTCAAATATTGGTTCGTTCGGAAATATGCTCGGTACACCAATCATTATGCAGCCACAGGTAGCCATTATGTCTGTTGGAGCGATTGTTAAGAAGCCAGCCGTTGTAGAAACAGAACAAGGCGATATGATAGGTATTCGCCACATGATGTATCTTTCTCACTCTTACGACCATAGAGTTGTAGATGGTGCTTTAGGAGGAAAATTTGTAAGACGAGTTGCTGATTACTTAGAAAACTTCGATGTAACAAGAACGATTTAATTGTAAAATATTCATTCAGCGAAGCTAATTATTAGTGATTAATTGCAAAACCTCATCAGATTCTTTGAATTTGATGAGGTTTTTTTATTCGCCTACTAATGAAGAGCAATAACTATACAGTTTCAAATCAACATTATCTACTGTTTTGATAGTTTCGGCAGCATCTCGCATAACACATTTATTATCATGAGTGCAATGTTTTAATCCTAGATTGTGTCCTATCTCGTGCATACATATTTTTTTTAGTCTAGTAATAAACTTTTTTCTTCCTGCTGATTTTATTCTATAAGTGGATACTACACAACTCACTCCCGGTCTGTAACCCAAACCAAAAATGCCCCAGTCGGTATATTTATTTTCTGGTTTCAAAATATTTCCATCTCTATCTCTTTTTGTAGTTGATATGTCTTTATTGGTTACTCCAATTATATAATCTATTGAATCTGGAATTTCTCTTTTTAAAACTTTTAGAATTGAATCAGCTCTATATCTAGGAGATTTTATATTTATGAATGCAGATTTTGGTAACGGCTTATTTTTCAAGATAATTACTTCATCAAAATCATAAACATCTAAAATAGTCTGTTTTATCGTATCAGTTAAATATTTATCTACATTTCCAAAGCCTTGAATACCAATAGTTTTTGTCTTTGTGCTGACTGGATTACAAGAGATAATAGACAGAGATAATAGTAGTAGGAAAATGTCTTTCATATCTAATTAGATTGAGTGTTCAAATAGAACTGTTTCATTTAAGCTGATATTTCAAAGTAAAGAGGTTGCCAATCTTTTACACCAATTGTGTAGTTTATAAAATATTTTTTCTCTACAAAATTGATTTCCCATTCTTTCAAATCTGTTAAGTCTTTAGAAATAGAAAGGCTAGAAAGTTTAGAGTCAAAAATCAACCATTATGAGGTTTGTTATCAAGATTTTTTATCTTTTCTATTAAACTTTCTATTATGGGTCTATATTCTTTTCTTTTTCTTGCAATATTGTTGAATAGAATGTTTTCAAGCTCTTGAATAGCTTTTTCCTCATCTCCTTCTCTTGTAATCTTAATTTCTCCTAGAATATATTTAGCCCAGTTATCCATATCTTTTTCTGTTAGCTTAGGAGCTACATTGAAGTAATCTACAAACGTTTCAGTGTTTTTAGTAACAAAATTAAAAGACGATTCTCCAAGTGCTTCTGAATAAAAACCATCTGAACCATTCATAGACTTGGTAAAGACTATGAAATAAAATACATCAGTTTTGGGGTTGTCTGTAAAAAGGCTGTCAGTTATAGAAAGCATTTTGTTATCATCAGATGAAACCAGTCTCTCTTTATTGTAAATATCTTTGTAATAATTATCAATAGACTCATTTCGTAAGGCGTTGTCTACTTCCACTTGAAGTGGTGATTTATTTTCGGTTGAATTGTCCTTCTCTTGACTACTTTCTTTTGAAGTATTATTACTAGAATCTCTTTCTTCCAAATCTTTAGAAGCATCTAATTGCTGATTTCCACAAGAGAATAAAGTTAATCCTAGAACAAAAATTACTATATTTTTAATGATGGTCATTGTATTGAAATAAAAAGGTGTAAATAAATAATTTTTCGTTGTCTTTTAGATATTTCATTGATTATACTTTTTTAATTTAGCTCTGAGGTAAAAAAAAATATTCCTTATTTCATTTATTTTTCTTAGACTCTTTCCGAAAGCTATATTTTTCATCAAATCCCCTTTTTCTGATTTTGTCTAAGTTGCTTATTTCACTGCTTTTCGTCTCTTTATCAGCCAGAACTCCACTTATAAACTGCGATATTTCTTGAAAACAGGTAAAAGCATCTTTTACTTTATAAAATTCTAAATCTTTTAGCTTTGAATTTGCTTCTACTGGAAACTCATTATTTAACCTAACATTTTCGTAGTCTTCTTTTTTGAATAGTTTGTTGTTAATGGTAAAAACAGGACAGTTTATGCTAGTAAACCAATTTGTATAGTCTTTCGCATAGGCAATATTCTCAAAGTATTTTTCTAATTCTGATAAAGAGGGACGGACACCTTGGTCATAATATTCTACAAATTCTATATGTTTATTGCTGCTTGTGAGCTTATCAAAATATTCATCCAAGTCTTGTGCAGAATAAAATACTTTATTTTTAAATTGTTTTAACCCTATGCTTTTTAGTAAAATACATGGATATAATTTTCCACAAAATCCAATAACAATTTGATGAACTTCATAAGTTTCGTTATGATGTACCACTATCTCGTCTAAATAAATAGGTAAAAAGCCTTTTAACGAACCAACATTTTTTAGAACTCGCTTCTCTGTATGTCGTATGTATAGAGTTTCTGAATCTTGTCCGTAGGCTACCACGCTGTCGTAATAATCTTTGTACTTTGATACGATTTTCATAATTACCTTATTGTTTTGTTTTGTAGTTCATAGAACATCAAATACTCGTAATTTTTATTACACTACAGATTTATATCTTATTGTAAAATCTTTTTACTCGTTCAGAGAGATAACCTCCTATTACTTTTTCATCTAACCATTTAGCCCCTTCATAGAAGGACAGTAATCTAGGGTTTTGAGTTTCTGAGATATCTTCTAATATATCTAGTTTATCTGATATTGATTTAGCTATCTTCAATCCTGTTAAAGTTATTATTTTTGCTTCATGCTGATAATCTTCTTTCGGCTTAAAAGCAGAAACATAATCAGTAATTTCTTGAAGTGTTGTAGTCTTGAATACTTGTTGATTGCCACTAGGAATATTTATATACTCACAAACCATTGCATTAGTAATTAATAGACAGCCATCGATAAAGAAATTTTCATCTTGTTTGTATAAATCAGTTCCTTCAATATTCAAATACTCCCAGTAATTGTACGTATAATCAGACTCGGGAACATAAGCATTTTTTATATCTCCTATATTTTGGTCGAAGTAATATAAAATTTCTTTTCTCAAAGGCTCAATATGTTTATAATCAAGTTCAACTTGCTCCCCACTGAGTTTTGTAGCAAAAATCATTTTTTAGTTATGTTTTTATGTTAATGTAAAAACTGAAAAAACGCATCATATCCATAAAAAAATACAATGCGTTCATCACTAATCATTAAAAATTAATTAGTTTAGTTAATTAAACTTTTTCCATCCATCCAAAACGGTCTTCTATTTCTGCCGAACGAAGAGCTTTGAGTTCTTTTAGAAGGTGGTTACTAATTTTTCTTGTCTCAACGGCTGGAAGTTCGTAATCTGTGCCGTCTAATCCAATGGCTGCAATCTGTGAAATTACGGCTGCTGTACCTACGCCAAAGGCTTCTGTGAGTGATTCGTTTTTGATAGCCTCCATCACTTCATCTACTGTGATTGGGCGTTCTTCTACTTCATAACCCAAATCTTTTGCTAACACAACCAAGCTCTTACGAGTAATGCCTTTCAAAATAGTGTCTCCTGCTGGTGGTGTTACAATTTTTCCATCAATAACGAACATAATGTTCATCGTCCCAGATTCCTCAATAAATTTGTGTTCTTTGGCATCTGTCCATATAAGCTGGTGATAACCTTGTTCTTGTGCTAATTTGGCTGGGTATAAAGCTGCTGCATAATTTCCCCCTGTTTTAGCATTTCCTACGCCTCCACTTGCTGCACGCACAAACTCCCTTTCAATTTTCACTCGTACAGGCTGCGTATAATACGCCCCTACTGGACAGGTAAAGATGATAAATTTGTACTCTTCTGCTGGGCGAACTCCTAAGAAACCTTCTGAAGCAAAAATAAACGGACGAATATAAAGCGAGCTTCCTTCTACTTTAGGAACCCATTTTCTATCAATATCAATAAGTTTTTTAAGTCCTTGCATAAAAATTTCCTTATCCATTGTTGGAATACACATACGCTCACACGAACGCATCAGACGCTCATAATTTTCCTCTGGACGGAAAAGAACAATTTCGTCTTTGGTATTATAAAATGCCTTCATTCCTTCAAAAATAGTTTGAGAATAGTGAAGTGTAGAAGCTGCTGGACTTAAAGAAAGATTACCGTAAGGCACAATTTTAAAATCTGTCCAAGCTCCGTTTTTATAGTCTGCAATAAACATGTGGTCTGAAAAAACACGCCCAAAAGGAATATTATTTTCATCTAAAGTATCTATGCGTGAGTTTTGAGTAGGCTGAACATCAATATAAATATTTGTGTCGGTAGAGAGCATAGTGATATGTATTTTGTGATTTTATGGAATAGAAAGTATTGATTCTCAATAGTATTGAGCGAGAAGTAATTTTTTCAAACAGTAATTTTGATATACTTCAATATAAAAAAACTGCTTTTCTTGTTAGCAAGATACTAAATTTAGTGCAATTTTGAAAGCAAAACAGTCTGTTTGAAATATAGTTTTATAACCTATTAAGACATTATTTTATAATTTGAAAATGAATGAAATGGTTTTGATTTTATACCTAACTTTGCAACATCTTCTAATTTTGTTCGTTAATCATAGTATCTTTCATTTTTATTTGAAAGTTTTGAAATTAAAATAGAATTACCTAAACGACGGCTTTAGTTCTCGTTTACGGTTACCGAAAAATAAACCAGTCGTGAAAAATTACTTAGCCATATCCGAATTATTAGAAATTGAAAAATCTGATGTACACTTTGATAAAAATCAGTTACATCCCTTCGGATTTATCAAAAAAATGTGGTGTGCTGCCATTGCTCAAAACTTAGGTGTTGCGCTTTGGAGAGAACCAAATACAGATAATTTACAGTTAGTTATTGATTTATCTCAAAAAACAAAGTTAGTAGAAGCTGATTTGGAGGAGTTGGGAACAGGTTTTTTGATGCACAAATTTGAAAAGCACTTTGAAGCTAATTCTAATAAATCAAAAGCCTATTTTTTGGAAGCTCATTTATATTTTGACTCTTCTAGTGATTTTATAGTAGAGAATGTTTCTAGTAAGAATAAAAAGCAATTTGAAAAACTAATTAAAACCAAAAATCAGTTTTTTCAAAAACTAAAGCAAATCCAACAAGAAAAAGAGTGTAAAACACCTTATTTTTATCCTCAAAATATTCCAATAGCTACTACACGAGCAACACACCATAAAGCTGTTGAGAAGGCAATTAAGGCAATGCAAAATGAAGAGTTTCAGAAGGTGGTTATTTCTCGTAACAAATTTATTGATTTGAATGATGATTTTGATGCTTTGGAAGCCTATCAAAAACTAGAAAAGCGATATAAAATGGCTTTTGTTTCATTAGTTTCTATTCCTCGTGTCGGAACGTGGATGTGTGCCACGCCAGAACTTTTGGTAAGTCAAAACAAAGACGGTATTTTCAGAACGATGGCACTTGCAGGAACACAATCTGGAAAAGAAGTAACAGAACT
This sequence comes from Bernardetia sp., assembly GCF_020630935.1. Taxonomy (NCBI): domain Bacteria; kingdom Pseudomonadati; phylum Bacteroidota; class Cytophagia; order Cytophagales; family Bernardetiaceae; genus Bernardetia; species Bernardetia sp. Next base: position 7,794 of record NZ_JAHDIG010000072.1, on the reverse strand, counting down.
CAAAAATGCACTTTGGAGACAAAAAGAAATTGAAGAGCAAGCCCTTGTAAGTCGTTATATTATCAACTGTTTTAAGAAAATTCGTTTGAGAGAATATGAAGAAATTGGACCCAAGACGGTCAGAGCTGGAAATATTTTGCATCTAAGGACAGAGTTTCTAGTAGATACCGTAAAAGAGCGTTTTCCACAGCTTGCAACCGTTATGTTAGAACTTCTTCACCCTACATCAGCTGTTTGTGGAATGCCAAAAGACATTACAACACAATTTATTTTGGAAAATGAAGGGTATGATAGAGGTTTTTATGCGGGATATTTGGGAGGCGTAAATTTTAAAAACGGAAGTAGTTTGTATGTGCAACTTCGTTGTATGCAACTTTTAGAAAAACAAGCTATTTTGTATGCTGGAGGTGGAATTACGGCAGACTCTGACACAGAAAGAGAGTGGCAAGAAACTGAAATGAAATGCCAGACGATTGAAAGCGTGGTTTTTGAATAAATGTAGCATTTGAATTTAGTCTGTGCAAAGTATAAAATTAAGCCATTTGACCTACAAAATATAATTTTTTACATTGTTTTCGAACTCTAATTGCTAAATTAGGGTTCTTTTATTTTTAGACGATAATGCGACTTTAATATTCTAATAAATAATGGTATTAATTCGTAATTCGTAATTTATCTATTCGTAATTCAACTATATGAAAGGACTCATTTTGCGCTCAACAGGCTTGTGGTACGATGTTTTGTCAGAAAATAATCACAGATACAAAGGACGTTTACGTGGAAAGCTACGCCTCAATGATGAAAAAGTAACTAATCCGATAGCTGTTGGCGACAGAGTAGAAATGAGCTTAGAAGATGAGGAGGAAAATACCGTTTTGATAGAAAAAATAGAAAAACGAGAAAACTACATCAACCGACAGTCTCCCAAAAAAGAAGGTTTTGCTCACACTATTGCAGCTAATTTAGACCAAGCTATTGTTGTCGTTACGTTGGCAATGCCTCGCACTTCGGCAGGTTTTATAGACCGTTTTTTAGTAAGTGCAGAAGCCTTCCGAATCCCAGCCATCTTGATTTTTAATAAAACAGATTTGCTCTCCAAAGATGAGTTACACATTCAAGAAAAAATGATGCAGCGTTATGAGCAGATTGGTTACAAATGTATTGCTATTTCTGCCACAGAAGATAAAGATATAAGTAAAGTAGAGGAGATGTTGAGAAATAAAGTTTCGTTGGTTTCTGGGCATTCGGGAGTAGGAAAAAGTACGCTTCTCAATCGCCTTTCTCCAGAAATAGAACAAAGCACAACAGAAGTTTCTGACTATACAGAAAAAGGCTTGCATACTACAACATTTGCTGAAATGTTTGAAATAGAGAAAAATACTTTTGTCATAGATACTCCTGGTATTAAGGAACTTGGACTAATGGATATGGAAAAAGCAGAAATTAGCCATTATTTTCCAGAAATGAGAGAACGTTTAAATCAGTGCAAGTACAACAACTGCCTACATCTAAGAGAGCCTAAATGTGCTGTTATTGAAGCTGTTGAGAGTGGAGAAATTGCCAAAAGCAGATACAATAGTTACCTTTCTATGATGGAAGGGCAGGATAATAGGAGATAGTCAAAAATGCTAACTTATTTTATTATCAAAATATACAATAAGAATTAGAGCTTCCATAGGTTGGTAATAATATTTTTTGCTTCTGCTAGTTTTTCAGAATCAAAGCCTATGGTTAGATGAGTTCGAACCCAATATTTTTTATTTTCCTCACCAAGTTTGTGCAGGCTAGAATCATCATCTAAAATTAAAAAGTTACCTACCTTTTCCTTTCGTAAAAATGATTCTATTTCATCAATTCGTGGAGTATTGTAACTCTTTGGAATAGGCAAAAAACCAGCAATTTCTTTTTCTATATTTCTATTAGAAAATATTTTCCTAAATTCTTCTAAGTTTTTTGTCATTCTTCTTGTTGAGGAGAGCCATATTTCACATTCTAAATTCTCAGTCAGTAGATTGAAATTCTCCACACATTTTTTATTAAACATAGAATAGCCATCAACATCAATTTGGTCAGCTTTCCAACTTGGTGTCGTTATCAAAACACCATCTAAGTCCAAGAAAATAATATTACTCATTTTATTTAGAGGCTTTATTCTCGTTCAAATACGTAGTAATCAAGTTTTCCAATTGCTTAATTTCTTTTACTTTTTTGTCAAGTTGTGATACCATCATTTTCTGCTCATCATTCAAATTATCTTTATCTGAATGCTTTATTATTTTGGAGCAGGCATCAATAAAAGAAGAGTTTTGCCTTAGCTCATGGATAATATGCTTTATGAAATCTATTGGCTCTAGGCTTTTTATTTCTTCTTCGTTCCACATTACAAAATAAATTTTATTTCAAAACTGATAACTGCTCACTACTAACTGACAAAAGCAATTCCCAAAAATTATCAATATGTTTTTTCTCTACATACGTTTGTCCAATAGAAAGACGCAAGACATATTTTCCATTTAGTTTTGTGTGAGATAAAAATACTTTTCCCGTCTGGTTGAGAGATTTGAGAATCTGCTCATTGATTTTGTCCAACTCTTCTGCTGATTTATCTTCGTCAAAATATCTAAAACAAACTAGACCAAGTTCTGGGTTTGTAATGAGTTCAAAGTTTTGATGAGAAATTATTTTTTGTGTAAAATAATCAGCCAACGAGAGATGTAAACGTAATTTTTCTTGGATGCCATCTAAACCAAAATTACGCATCACAAACCACAATTTTAAAGCACGAAAACGTCTGCCAAGTGCAACTCCCCAATCTCTATAATTATTTACCTTGCTTTCAAAACCTGTCTTTAAATATTCTGGCAAAATCTCAAACGTTCGGATAAGTGCGACCTTGTCTTTTACATAATATGCCGAACAGTCAAAATTGACAAACATCCATTTATGTGGATTAAAAACATAGCTATCTCCAAGTTCTATCCCTTCAAACAAATAACGTTTTTCTGGTAAAATCGCTGCTGTTCCTGCATAAGCAGCATCAATATGAAGCCAAATGCCGTACTTACTGCAAACTTCAGCCATTTCTACCACATTATCAAAGGCTGTGCTGCTCGTCGTTCCTAAGTTTGCTACTGCCCAAAGTGGAGTAAATCCATCTTGAATATCTTGTTTAACTTGTTCTTCAAAAGCATTTATGTCAATAGCAAAATTTGAATCTGTTTTTATTTTTATGAGGTTATCACTTCCAATTCCTGCAATTCGGACAGCCTTATCAATAGAAGAATGCGTTTGGTCAGAACAATAGGTTCTAAATTTTTTATTAAAAAAGGCTAGTCCTTTCGTGTTGCTTTCAAAATTAGTTGCTTTTTCTCTTGCAGTAAGAAGTGAACAAAGCGTACCAGCCGAAGCTGTGTCTTGAATTACGCCGTGCCAATCTTTAGGGAGTCCACACCACTCGGCAAGCCAAATCATTGTTTTTTCTTCTAGTTCGGCAGCAGCAGGAGAAGTTTGCCAAATCATACATTGCGCTCCTAAGGTAGCTGTCAGCATTTCACCAAGCACCGACGCAGGGGAACTGTTGGCAGGAAAATATCCAAAAAATTGTGGGTTTTGCCAGTGCGTCATTCCCTTCATAATTATATCATCAAAATCTTTCAAAATAACGTCCATTGATTCACCTTCTTTTGGGGCAGAAACAGGCAACTCATCAAAAATCTGACGAGGCTCTACTTTTGAAAGCACCTCAAAATCTTCTACATTTTCTAAATAATCAGCCATTTTATCGGCTACTTTATGGGCGTATTCTCTGAAATTTTCTCTTTGGAGCATTTTTATAGATATGTTTGTATGAAATTGTTGATATCAAAGGTAAGAAATATCAATCACTCAAATAGGCTTTTTAGCATTCGATAAATTTTACGAAAGGAGGTATTGTTTCTTTCTTCCTCTAATAATTTTCGCTGCCTTTTCTCATCCTTCTTCAAATTTATTTCGTGTTGTTTATTGTATGCTTCTATTCTTTCCTGTTCGTTCTTAATAGGAATACTATATTTTTCTTTCTTATAAAGTTCTTCTATCGTAAATCCAATAAACTCTTGTATAGGATGTGTAGCAAGTGAAGTAACACTACCATCGTTTTTATCTATGATAATTACCCCAGCTCCTAATAGCATATATTCCGTTAAACCATTTTTGACGAACTTTTCGCTGTTAAAGTATAAAATCCACCCAAGCTCAAATTCTTTAAACCCAGTTTGTATTATATTATCCTTATATGACTTACTCAATTCTTTGAGTTTCTTATCTCTTATTTTTTCAGCTTCTTCAAGTGTAATCATAGTAGATTTTTATCTAAAGAATCGTTTGTATCTTTGTTTGATAAAATAACCAATAATTCCATCAATAAAAAAAATAAAGAATTGAACATTCTTCATATTACACCTTCTTACAAACCTGCTTATATCTATGGAGGAACAACGGTTTCGGTAAGTCGTCTGTGTGAAGCGCAAGCCGATTACGAAAATACGAAAGTAACCGTTTATACAACGACTGCCAATGGAGAAGCAGAACTCAAAGTAAAAGAAAATACACCCGTTTTAGTAGAAAATGTAGAGGTTTGGTATTTCAAAAGGCAAACAAAAGACCATACACATTTTTCTATTGGACTTTTAAAAAAAGTATTTCAGACAGCTAAAAATTTTGATGCTGTTCATGTTCATTCGTGGTGGAATACAGTTGTTATTTTCTCGGTGTTGATATGTATTTTGAGAGGCGTTAGAGTAATCGTTGCGCCTCGTGGAATGTTGGGAGAATATACACTTCAATCACAAAAAAAATCGCCTAAAAGCATTTTTCATAAGTTTATTGGTAAAAAACTACTAAAAAAATCATTTCTTCATCTAACAGCACAAATAGAAAGAGAAGAGGTAAATTATGCTGAAGACGATAAAGTTTTTGTACTGCCTAACCTTTTATCGCTTCCAAAACAAACTCAAGAACAAAAAGTGACAGAAAGAACAAAAAATACAGATGTTTTCAAACTCGTTTTTATGTCTAGGATTCATCACAAAAAAGGTTTAGAAATTTTGTTTGAAGCCATACGTAGGTTTAAAGAGAAGCATCCAAAAGTAACCTTAGAACTAGATTTGATTGGAAAGAGTGAAAGCATAGTCTATGAAGAGTCTCTAAAAAAACTTATTTCTGAAAAAGAACTAGAGAAACAAATCTGTTGGGTGGGTTGGCTAGAAGGAAACCAAAAATTTGAGCATTTAGAAAAATCTGACTTATTCGTACTACCTTCTTTCAATGAAAACTTTGCTAATGTTGTGATAGAATGCCTTAGCACAGGAACGCCTGTTTTGGTGTCTGATAAAGTGGGCTTGGCATCTTACGTAGAGGAGAAAGATTTAGGTTGGGTCTGTAAAGCAAACAGTGTTGAGTCTTTACTTCAAACGCTAGAAAAAGCAATAGATAATAGTAAAAAGCGAGATAAGATAAGAACAGTTGCACCAAAAATAATTCAAGATGATTTTTCTTCTGAAAAACTAGCCAAAAAGTATATTGAGATATATCAGAAAATCAAAAATACAGGAAAGACAAAATAAATGTTATTCTTTATTGTTAGGAAAAAGGCAGTCCTTTTCTCTCACAGATAATAACAAAGTTGGTTAAATGGCGTTTTTTTGAAAACAGTTACACCAACGAAACCCAATTTTTTTATGATGGAACATTCAAATTTACCTTATTTCAGAAAAGCTTTGGTCTTTTCTCTATTTTTTGCCCTATCATTTTTTTTAGTATTTTCTTCTTTTGCACAAGGCACAAGCAACAGAAGGGCACAAACAGCCTACCAAAACGGACAAGATTATATCGCTTCAAGAGACTTTGAACGTGGAATAGAACTGCTTGAAAAAGCTGTGAATTTAGACAACGATTATTTTGAAGCACATTATGCGCTTGGCAGTCATTATCATTTATTAAGAAATAGAGAAAAATCAAAATATCATTTTAAAGAAGCTGCACGCATTATTCCCAACGACCCACGTAGAGTATCTTTATATATGATTGTGGCAGGAGACTATTTGCAAGAAGGAAAATATACAGAAGCCAATACCTATTATCAAAAATCTTATCAATACGCACGTTCGCAAGCACAGAAAAAAGTAGCTACACAAGGTTTGGCAATTTGTAAGTTTGGAATGGAGGGAATGAAAAATCCGATGGATATAAACCCAGAACGTTTGCCAGACGTGATTAATGCGAGAAAACTCCAGTATTTTGCCGTCTTGACAGCCGATGAAGAAGAGATGTATTTTACAGCAAGAGATGGAGACAACCCACAAGCAGATGAAGATATTTTGAGAAGCATAAAAAAGGATAGCCTTTGGCAAACCCCTGAAAAAGTAGAAGAACTAAACACTCGTTCCAATGAAGGCACATGTACAATTTCAGCAGACGGACGAACCATTATTTTTACAGTCTGTGAGAATAGTGGAAGACAAGTTTATGGAAGTTGTGATTTGTTTATCAGCGAAAAACAAGGCGACAAGTGGTCTGAACCCAAAAATATGGGTAATCTCATCAATACTTCTGCGTGGGAAACACAGGCTTCACTTTCAGCAGATGGCAGAACGTTGTATTTTGTTTCTACTCGCCCAGGTGGGTATGGAAAATCTGATATTTGGAAATCTACTCGTAACGATAGAGGTGTTTGGAGTGCGCCACAAAATCTAGGAGAACAAATCAACACTTCTGGCGAAGAAAATAGTCCTTTTATTCACGTAAATGGTAAAACACTTTTCTTTGCGTCCGATATTCATTTGGGGTTTGGTGGTTTTGATTTATTTCAAACACAGGTAGATGAAAATTCTTCACTTGGCTGGACAAAACCAAAAAATTTGGGCTATCCTATCAATACATACAGAGACCAGCATAGTCTTTTTGTTACTGCAGATGGAAAAACAGCCTATTATTCAGATTTAGACATTGGGCAGCGAGACATTATAAAAAGCGATATTTACAAATTTGAAATGCCTGAAGAAATTGAAATTCCTGTAAGTAGATACATTAAAGGAACAGTCTATGATGCCAAAACAAAGGAAAAGCTAGGCGCAAGTATAGATTTATACAATATCAGCAACAAAACTATTCAGTCATCGGTCAAGTCTGACCCAAGAAATGGAAAATACCTTTTTGTCTTGAATGAAGGTTCAAATTATGCGCTCAATGTCAATAAAGAAGGTTATTTATTTCAAAGTCTTTCCTTTGATTATTCGGAAGGAACAGGAGAAAATGTAATCGTTGATATTTATTTAGAAAAAGCAGAAAAAGGCTCAAAAGTAGTTTTGAACAATATCTTTTTTGATACAGACAAGTGGCAACTCAAAGAAGAATCCAAAACAGAATTAGACTTAGTAGTAAAATATTTAGAAACCAGTCCAAATATTAAGGTGCAAATTTCTGGACACACTGACGATGTAGGAGACAAAGCCTATAATCAGAATCTTTCTCAAAAACGTGCCAATTCGGTAGTCAATTATTTGATAGAAGCAGGCATTTCTAAAGAACGCTTAGAGACAAAAGGTTTTGGAGAATCGCAGCCACAAGTTCCAAACACTTCACCAGAAAACCGAGCAAAAAACCGACGTATAGAATTTGAAATTTTGTAGAAAATAAACTATTATTATCACATTACTTGTTATAGGAAAATACTGTTGTTGGTGTTGCTATGTTAGAACATCAATAGGGTAAACGCACGAAAAAAGTATTATCTTTCTTCTTTTTTTGCCTTATGCA
>NZ_JAHDIG010000071.1 GCF_020630935.1 Bernardetia sp. | reverse complement strand
TTACTGATTACTGATTACTGATTACTGATTACTGATTACTGATTACTGATTACTGCAAAGAATCTTTCAATATTCTAAATTCGATGGCTGGAGAAATTTTTTCATATAGCGTGTTATAAACAGCTTTAACTACTGGCATATCAACTTTGTGCCTTTTAGTAACTTCATACAGTCCTTTTACAGCATAATAACCTTCTGCTACCATTCCCATTTCAATTTGTGCAGATTTTACGGTGTAGCCACGTCCTACCATATTTCCAAAGGTACGATTTCTACTAAATTGAGAATAAGAAGTTACAAGTAAATCTCCCAAATAAGCAGAAGCATTTATATCTCTTTCCTCTAAAGGATAGGCTTTATCTAAAAAGCGTTTGGCTTCTTGTACAGCATTTGAAACCAAAACAGCTTGAAAATTATCGCCATAGTTTAATCCACGAGCCATTCCACACGCCACAGCTACAACATTTTTAATAACTGCACAGTATTGAATGCCATTCAAGTCGGGGTTGGTACGACATTTTATATAGTGTCCTCGCATCAGTCTTGCAAATTTATCTCCCTCATATTCATCACCTCCAATAGTTAGGTAGGCTTGTCTTTCTTGAGCTACTTCTTCGGCGTGGCAAGGACCAGCAATGCAGAGCAATTTGTCAGAAGGTACATTAAATTTTTTCTCTACATATTCTGTTACCAAAACATTTTCTTCCAAAATCATTCCTTTAATAGAAGAGATAATGACTTTATCTTTGAATATGTTAGGTTCTAGTTTTTCTAACACATCAGGAATAAATGCTGATGGAACAGCCAAAACAATATATTTTGAATCGGCAATAACAGCTTTTACATCATTAAGAGGTGTAATTTTGTCAATGTTTAATAAAGCCGAACTCAAATAACGTGGGTTTCTATGATTTTTACGAATAAAATCAATGTCCTCCTTCGAACGCATCCACCAGTTGATACGAACGTTGTTTTCGGAAAGCATTTTTACGATAGCAGTTGCCCAACTGCCACCACCTAATACACCAATACGCACAGGCGCACCACTATCTGAAAAACCAAAAGCTGCCAAATCAAGTTGTTTTTATGAAAAAAATAAGAAAAAAATAGAATAAAGTAAGAAAAAAAAATACGTTATTCTAAGTAGTAAAGAACGTGGTTTTTTATTATTCTACAAAATGAATCAAACCCATTTTTTGAGAAAACATCAAAATTATAAAATTTATTTCCAACAATTTCAACAGCTTTGTGTTTTTCAAAAACTTAATAATTTGTATTTTTACCTATATAAAAAAATTATTTGGAAACCTTACTTGACACTACTATCAGCAACTACACAGACTCTGACAGCACAGCAGCTTCTCGCAAACAAGACCATATTGAACTCGCTTTTGAAGCTCAAGTTTTTAAAAACCAACTAGATAATCGTTTTTATTATGAGCCTGCACTGGCTGCACACCCAAAAAAAGAAGCTGAATCTTTTGAGTTTTTAGGAAAGAAAATGAATGCTCCACTGTGGGTTTCTAGTATGACAGGAGGAACAGAATGGGCAAAAATTATTAATCAGAACTTAGCAAAAGTTTGTGGAGAATATAAATTAGGGATGGGCTTGGGTTCGTGTAGAGCCTTACTGACAGACGATGAATGTTTGCCAGATTTTGATGTGAGAAAATTTATGGGAGACCAGCCTCTTTATGCTAATCTTGGCATTGCCCAACTAGAAAAACTCATAGAAACGAAACAAACCAAAAAAATAGACGAGCTTCTAAAAAAATTACAAGCCGATGGACTCATTATTCATATAAATCCGTTGCAAGAATGGCTACAACCCGAAGGTGATAGATTTGAAAAAGCTCCATTAGAAACTATTAGAGAACTCTTACAAACAGCTACTTATCCTATTATCGTCAAAGAAGTAGGGCAGGGATTTGGAAAACAAAGCCTTGAAGAACTTTTAAAATTGCCACTTGCAGCCGTAGATTTTGCAGCCAGTGGAGGAACAAACTTTGCCCTTTTAGAACTCAAACGCAGTAGTGAGTTGTCTCAACATTTGTTTGAGTCTTTGGCACACATCGGACACAGTGCAGAAGAAATGGTAAATTTTTGTAATGAAATAAAACAAACTAATAAAGAAATCAACTGCAATCAGATTATTATCTCTGGAGGAGTAAAGACATTTTTAGATGGTTATTATTTAACAGAAAAAATAAATTTTGATGCTATTTACGGACAAGCCTCTGGTTTTTTGAAGCACGCTAGAGGAAGTTATGAGGAATTACAAGCCTACACAGAAGGACAACTGAATGGTTTGAAAGTAGCCAAACAGTTTTTGAAAGTTAAATAACTCATGAAAATTGAGGGGAAATACTTCCCCTTATTTTTTTACTCTTTTTTATAAATGCCTATGAAAACTGTATTTACTGTTTTGTCATTTTCAGTATTTATATCCCAACGCTGTGTAACGCTATCATCGTCGTTTTTTGTCCAAGTAATCTGATGATAATACTTTCCTTTTTTGCCTTCTAAAAGTTTGCTTCTCAAGACCATCACACCTTCTTTTTTGAGCTTACCTTTCAAGACTAAATTTCCTCCGTTATTGTCTAGCCATAATTGATTCCACGTAGAATCGGCTTTGTTGTAATAATTATAACTTCTGCCTGTTGTGCCTCCTGCTCCTCGCCAGTGTTCATTCAAAATACAGTTATCTTCTAGTTTGACAATAGTATTTTTGCCTACTTCTGTTCCTGTGGTGTCATAAACTGTCCAATCTCCTTCCCAAAAATCAAATTGTTTGTATTCTTCAAGACAGCAAGCACAAGGTTTTTTCATTTGGGTAGAGTCACTTTGGGCAAATGAAGAATATGAAATAGAGAATAGAATAAGTATTAGGAAAAATATTTTTTTGCTAGTAGATATGGTTTTCATAATTGAAAAATAATTTGAGTTTATGATTTGATTTTTTTTGTAAAAGATACTCAAAAAAAACAGCTATAAATTAGCTTTACTCAATAGATTAACCTACTTTAAAACTTTCAGATTCTTTAGTGTTATATTGAAATACATTTAGTCTTTATTGTTTCTTTAGATAGAAAAACGTATTTTGTAGGACTGTAACATCTGAAAATTAGGTTTTCTTCATTAATTTTGCACAATACAAACAAGACTTACAAAATATTTATGAATACAAATACTACTCTGACTGTCCCTAAAAATATTCCAGAAGAAGTCTCTACGGCGTGGTTGAAAAGCCTAGAGTTGGCTAAAGAAAGAGATGTGCCTAAAGATGTTCAGAAAAATATTGAAACATACTATAAGCATTTCGACCAAAAATATACAGAGGCACTCGTTGAGCATATTGTTGCACCTATGTCAGATTATTATTATCGTCCGAAGTTTGTAGGTTTTGAAGAATTGGAAGAAAGAAATAATCCAGAGCGTCCACTTATTTATTTCAGTAATCACTCTGGAATGGCTTTTCCGTGGGATGGAATGGTTTTTTTGGCAGAAATATTTAGGCAGTTTGGTTTCAATAAAAAAGCTATTCGTCCGTTGGTTGCACCTATGCTTTCTCAAACGGCACTTATGAATCCGTTTGGAACGTATAATTTATGGAAAAAAGTAGGAGGAATTGATGCTACGACACTCAATTTTGAAACCATGATGAATTGTAATGACTATAATGTTATGATTTATCCAGAAGGAGTGCCAGGCATTGGAAAAGGATTTAATAGAAAATACCAAGCGCAGCGTTTTTCCACGTCTTTTATCCGAATGGCTCTTAAATACAAAACGGATATTGTGCCTTTTGCCACTGTCAATGGGGAATATATCAATCCTCATACATATAGTATTCCTTGGGTAAATAAAATTATACAAAAAATAGGTGTTCCATTCTTGCCATTAGGACTTATTACTATACTTGTTCCTATTTTTCCTTGGGTTTTTTATACAGGTTTTCCAGCCAAACTAACTTATGTGAAAGGAAAACGTATTAATCCAGCAGCACTTTTAGACAAACCAGCCGAAGAAGCTACACAAGAAGATATTGTCAAGATTAGAGATTATGTAAGAGATGAGTTTCAAAAACTTTTGGATGATTCAGTAGAAAAATATGGAGAAAAGCCATTTAATTGGAAAGATTTAAAACAAGCCAACAAAGGAAAAGAAAAACGAGGAAGCAAAATTCGTTTCTTTCCTTACCTCACACCTATTGGCTGGCCTCTTCTTTTTAGTGAGTTTGATAGAAAATACAGAAAATATGAGCAAAATGGTAGAAAAGGAAAATTTGAATTACGCATGCGTAGAAGAGACTTCATTCCACTGCTTCTCAAAAATTTGATTACAATTTGCTATTTCATTCCTGTTTTGGGTTGGATTCCTCTCATTATTCGTGGTTATTCTAAGCCAAAAGGAGAAAAGTAGTTTTATATTTTATTTTTTATGGCGAAATTTGTAGAAATCTTTAAAAATAGAACCCTATAGTTCAGCCTTTGAAAAAACTTCTACATTTTCTTACTCTCTTAGTGGTAATGCTCATTCTATTCAATCAATTAGGTTATTGGTTGGCGTATGAAGCTATGCACTCACAGATAAAGAGAGAAGTAAGGAAGCAATTAGTAGAAAAAAATGAATTGGAGTTTATAACGATTCCTACAAATCAAGAAAGTGTTAGCCTTTCATGGATAAAACCTAAAAAAGAGTTCAAATACAAAGGCAATTTATATGATGTTTCCTCTCAATATCAGAAAGGAGACAGCACTTATTTTTTAGTGTATAATGATAAAGATGAAAAAAGGCTTTATCAGTCGTTTGTATTTCAACTTAGTGAAAACAAAAATCCATTTCATCAAAGCACACCTGTTTACTCATTTACAAACTTCATAAAAGAAGCTCTGATTTTATCAGAATTTAATTTAGAATGTTATTTTGATTTTATTTTAAATAGTATTGGTATTCAAAGTAAATATTCTTTTTCTTTGAAAGAGTTTAGCTTTTCTCCTAACTCTCCTCCTCCAAATATTTTCATTTTTTCTTGAATTAAATTAAATATTATCTGTAAGGAAAAGGCATGCCTTTTCCCTTCAAACATTGCTCGTGTTCTCACTAGCGATATATTCTAATAAAAAAATGAAAACAAATTATTTCAAAATCATATTTTGGATGGTTTTGGGTGCTTTATTTTGTACTCAAAATTATGCCTATTCTCAATTTATAGAAGTCTTAGATGCTTCTAACCTTCGTCCTTTGGAGGGAGTTTCTATTTATAATAGCGAACAAAAATCAGTTATTACCAATACTCGTGGCAAGGCAAATTTAGATAGCTTTGCAGAAAGTGATACATTATATTTTCGCTATTATGGTTATGAGAATAAAAAACTCATTAAGTCAGAAGTAGCTGGAATGGTTCTCTTGTCTGAAAAGATTTTTGAAACAGAACAAATAGTTGTTTCAGCAAATAAATGGGAACAAGACAAAAAAGAAATTCCTAATGAAATTGTAAAGGTTTCACAGAAAGAAATAGCTTTCAATAATCCTCAAACTTCGGCAGATTTGCTCGGACAGACAGGGCAAGTGTACATCCAAAAAAGCCAAATGGGTGGAGGAAGTCCAATGTTTAGAGGCTTCAATGCTAATTCTGTCTTGATTGTCGTTGATGGTGTCAGAATGAATAATGCCATTTATCGTTCTGGAAATCTTCAAAATATTATCAGTTTGGATGCAAGTGCAATGGAAGAAGTGGAAGTTATCTTTGGGCCAGGTTCGGTAATGTATGGAAGCGATGCGCTTGGTGGTGTAATGGATTTTCATACTAGAAAAGCTCGTTTTGCTACAGAGAAAAATTTGCTTGTAGGTGGAAGTGGATTTGTGCGTTATGCGTCTGCTAATCATGAAAAAACAGGAAATTTGACTTTAAACATTGCAGGTAGAAAATTAGCCAGTTTGACTACATTTACTTTTACAGATTTTGATGATTTGCGTGTGGGAAGTCAGCGACCAGACAAAGAGGGCTATCAAGATTGGGGAAAAAGATTAGAATATGTAGAAAGAGTAGATGGAAAAGATAGTGTTCTTACCAATTCAAATCCACTCATTCAAAGACAAACAGGCTATTCACAATGGAATTTGATGCAAAAATTTACCTATCAGATTTCAGACAATTTACAAGCAGAATATGCTCTTCATTATACTTCTTCGTCTGATATTCCTCGTTATGACCGTTTGATTCAGCGCAGAAATGGTAATTTACGTTTTGCAGAATGGTATTATGGTCGTCAGTTTTGGCTAATGAATTACGGAAAACTCACTTGGTTTGCAAATAAAAAGGCTTTTGATGCAATGCGTTTGATAGTTTCGAATCAGCAAATAGAAGAATCTCGCCACAATCGTAATTTTGGTAAGGATTGGTTGGGTTCACGTACAGAAAAGGTTAGCATGACTTCGTTTAATCTTGACTTTGATAAAGACGTAAAAGGAGATAAGAAGCATCAACTTTTTTATGGATTAGATATAAATTACAATGATGTCAATTCTTCTGCTATTCAAACGAATATTGTTAGTAACGAAACACATCCGTTAGACACTCGTTATCCAGATGGAGGAAGCACTATGCTAATGGCAGCAGCTTATTTGAATTATAAGTGGAATATTTCTGAAAAACTCACAGCAACTGCAGGTACACGTTACACTCAAATTATGACAAAGGCAAAATTTGAAAGCAAAGAATTTTATGATTTTCCCTTTGATGAAGCCAATGTAAATACAGGAGCGTTGAATGGAAGTGTAGGACTTGCTTACCGTCCAACAGAATCTTGGCAACTCAACTTAAATCTTTCTTCTGGTTTTCGTGCGCCCAACGTAGATGATTTGGGGAAAGTGTTTGATTCTCAACCAGGTAGTGTAGTTGTTCCTAATCCAAATCTTTCACCAGCCTATACGTACAATGCAGAAATTGGCATTGAAAAAACGTTTTTTAATCGTGTAAGACTTTCAGCAACTGGATATTATACAATTCTCAATGATGCGATGGTTCTTCGTCCTTCTACTTTCAACGGACAGGATTCTATTGTCTATGATGGTGTTTTGAGTGGGGTAGTTTCTTACCAAAATACAGATATTGGCTATATTTACGGATTGAGTACAAAACTTGATGCAGCTATTACAGACAAACTCAAATTCAATACGACATTTAATTACGTTTATGGATTTGATGATGTAGCAGAAATTCGTTTGCCAGACACGCCACCTGCTTTTGGTTTAGTATCTTTGCAGTATAAAAACAAACGTTTTAGAGTAGAAGGTTTTGTAAATTATCAGCTTCGAAGTGAAGATTTTGATAAACTTTCTCCAGAAGACCAAGGGGATGCTATTTTTTATCCAGAGAATTTTATTCCTTCGTGGTGGACGCTAAATCTTCGCTCTAGCTACCAAATCAATAAGGTGTTGAGCGTAAATGCAAGTGCAGAAAATATTTTAGATAAATATTATTTGCCGTACGCTTCTGGAATCGGTGGAGCAGGACGAAATTTTATTTTGGCTTTGAGAGCTAATTTTTAGAATCAAAAACACATATATGTAGGGATAAGGCTTGCTAGAGTACTGAACATGAGATAAAAAGTTGTTGGTGTCGCTACGCTAAAACACCAACGAACGGTATTTCCCCCCTGTTCTGTGGCTCACAGAACAGTAAATATCTATTGATGTCCAGTACTCTAAAGGCTTGCCTTATCCTTATTTTAAAACAGAGGAAAATGCAAAATTACCATACATTATTACAGACAATTTTAGAAGAAGGAACAGACAAATCTGACCGAACAGGCACAGGAACACGCTCTATTTTTGGCTATCAGATGCGTTTCAATCTCCAAAAAGGGTTTCCTCTTCTGACAACGAAAAAAGTCCATTTCAAAAGCATCGTTCACGAACTGATTTGGTTCTTACAGGGCGATACAAATATCAAATATTTGAAAGAAAACGGTGTTTCGATATGGGATGAGTGGGCAGATGAGGATGGAAACTTGGGTAGAGTGTATGGCGCACAGTGGAGAGATTTCGGAGGAATAGACCAAATTAAAGACCTTTTAAATTCGTTAAAAAATAATCCAGATTCTCGTCGTATGATTGTCTCGGCTTGGAATCCTGTGGATGTTCCTCAAATGGCGTTGCCTCCTTGTCATACGCTTTGGCAATGTTACGTGGCAGATGGAAAACTTTCCTTACAACTCTATCAGCGCAGTGCAGATGTTTTTTTAGGTTTGCCCTTTAATATTGCTTCGTATGCACTTCTGACACACATGTTGGCGCAAGTAAGTGGACTGGAAGTGGGTGATTTGATAATGACTTTAGGCGATGCACATCTCTATAAAAATCATTTTGAACAAGCTAACTTACAACTCACAAGAGAGGAGAGAGAGCTTCCAACTTTAGAACTCAATAAAGAGATTACGTCTATTTTTGATTTTAAGTATGAGGATATTGTTGTTAAAAACTATAATCCACACCCTGCTATCAAAGCTCCTGTGGCTGTATAGTTCTCAACTAAAACTGCCATTTTGCCTTAGTTTTTAGACAGAAAAAAGAAATTAAGGCTTGGTACATCACTTGCAAACAAAATTATAAACAAAACCAGTTTCGACTGGTTTTACCTATTTATAGCATAGCATGAAGGTTATTTGTTTCATAATGACCTTTGTTTTTAGTTTGATAGTTGTTATTGATTGGATGAATACTGTCAATCTGACACTTTTTTATTGTTATAGCTATTTATTCTTTCTAATTTTGCTATTCGAAATCACTAAAATTATATACATTTTTTGAAAAATATTAAAGTACCGTTTACAGAAGAAGACATTCCTCAAATAGATTTGGAGGAGTTGGAAAATGCAGCCAGTCAGCTTGAAGAAGATTTACCAAACGAATTACCGATTTTGCCTGTGCGAAATACGGTTTTGTTTCCTGGAATTATTATGCCCATTACGGTAGGGCGTGAAAAGTCATTGCGCTTAATAAAAAAAGCCTATCGAAACGAGAGTTATATTGGTGTAGTTTCTCAGAAAAATTTGAGTGAAGATGAGCCTCAACACTCAGATTTACATTCTATCGGAACGCTTGCCAAAATTGTCAAGAAAATTACGATGCCTGATGGCAACACTACGATTATTGTACAGGGAAAGCAACGTTTTGAGCTTCACGAAATTACACAAGACGAACCATTTTTAATTGGAAAGGCTACCTATCTGACAGATGTTTCGTTAGATGAAGGTTCATCTAAAAAGAGTGATATTCGTAAGAAAGAGGCTTTAATAGAATCTATCAAAGAAGCTGCCTTCAAAATTTTGCAGCTTAGTTCGGATATTCCACCAGAAGCACAAATAGCATTAGAAAATATTGAGAGTCCCAACTTTTTAATCAATTTTCTTTCAGCCAATACAAATGTAGAAGTAAACGAGAAACAAAAACTACTTGAAATTCCTAAAGTAATGGATAGAGCTGTGCAGCTTTTAAAGATTATGCACCGTGAGATTCAGCTTTTGGAGTTGAAAAGTGATATAAAAGAAAAAACAAATTCAGATTTAGACCAGCAACAGAAAGAGTATTTTCTTCGCCAACAAATCAAAACTTTGCAAGACGAAATAGGCGATGAAAATGGTAAGGATGTAAACAGATTGTACTTAAAAGCTGAGGAAAAACAGTGGACTGATGCTACTAAAGAATTTTTCTTAAAAGAAGTTGAGCGTTTTTCTCGTATGAATCCCGCTGCCCCCGACTACTCTATTACACTTTCTTATTTAGAGTTTATGTTGGATTTGCCTTGGGAATTTACCACAGAGGATAATTTAGACCTGCAAAACGCAAAAAAGATTTTAGATAAAGAACATTACGGACTGGAAAAAATCAAACAACGTATTTTGGAATATTTGGCTGTTTTGAAGCTCAAAAATTCTTTAGATAGTCCGATTTTATGTTTGTATGGTCCTCCTGGTGTGGGAAAAACGTCTTTAGGAAAGTCTATTGCAACGGCTTTGGGTAGAAAATATATGCGTATTGCTTTAGGTGGAATGCATGATGAATCTGAAATTAGAGGACATCGTCGTACCTATATTGGAGCTATGCCAGGTAAGATTATGCAGAATATCAAAAAAGCAGGAACATCAAATCCAGTTTTTGTATTAGATGAGATTGATAAGGTAAGCAGCGATTTTCGTGGCGACCCTTCTTCGGCACTTTTGGAGGTTTTAGACCCAGAACAGAACGATACTTTTGTAGATAATTATTTGGAAACAGAATATGATTTATCTAAAGTATTATTTATTGCTACGGCAAATTCATTAGATACCATTCAACCTGCGTTGCGTGATAGAATGGAAATTATAGAAGTTTCTGGCTACACGATTGAGGAAAAAATAGAAATTGCCAAACGTCATTTAATAGCCAAACAGCGAAAATCACATGGCTTACAAGCAAAAGATGTTAGTTTTACGGTGGAAGCCTTGCGCTTTGTAGTAGAAGGTTATACAAGAGAATCTGGTGTTCGCAACTTAGAAAGACAAATAGCTTCTATTTGTAGAAGTGTTGCAAAATCTGTAGCGATGGAAGAGAAATATCAGAAGAAAATTACGCCAAAAGAAGTAGAAAGAATTTTAGGAAAACCTTCTTTTGATAAAGAACTCTTTGAAGAAAACGAAACAGTTGGTGTAGCTACAGGACTAGCTTGGACACAGTTTGGAGGAGAAATTTTATCTATTGAAGCAAGTTTGAGTAAAGGAAAAGGTAAAATAACCCTTTCTGGGCGTTTGGGCGATGTGATGAAAGAATCAGTTAGCGCAGCACTTTCTTATTTGAAAGCCAATGCAGAAGATTGGAATATTGAACACGAACTTTTTGACCAATACGATTTACATGTACACGTACCAGCAGGAGCAGTTCCAAAAGATGGACCTTCAGCAGGTATTACGATGCTAACAGCGATGGTTTCGGCATATTCACGCAGAAGAGTAAAGAATCAGTTAGCAATGACTGGAGAGATTACGCTTCACGGAAAAGTATTGCCTGTTGGTGGAATTAAGGAAAAAATCTTGGCAGCCAAACGTGCAGGAATTACAGAAATTGTGATGAGCAAACGCAACCAAAAAGATATAGAGGAAATTGAAGAACATTATATCAAGGGCTTGAAATTCCATTTTGTAGAACGAGCAGGACAAGTATTGAACCTTGCTTTAGTAAAAAATAAAGACAAGACAGCTAGACCTTTGGAAATTCAAGAAGTTAGTCCAAGTAAAAAGTCAAGCAAAGAAACCAAAAAAGTTAGAGTAATTCCGACATCTCCAAAGGGAAAAAGTGGTAGTGTAGGAGTTTAATTTTGTTATTTTTAGTTGCTCGTGGAGACACGAGCAACTCTTTTACAGATAAAAGTATGAAAGTAACCATCATAGATTATAAGGCAGGGAATGTTCGTTCTGTGGACTTTGCCTTGCAGCGTTTGGGAATTAATGCCACTTTGAGTGCAGATAAAGAAGTATTGCAGTCGTCTGATAAAATCATTTTCCCAGGGGTTGGGCACGCAGAATCTGCTATGCAGCAGCTCAAAAATGTAGGTTTAGACACATTTATTCCAACACTCAAACAGCCTGTTTTGGGAATTTGCTTAGGAATGCAACTCCTTTGTTCACATACAGAAGAAGGAGATACAAAAGGACTAGGAATTTTCAATACAAAAGTAAAACAATTTCAACCTACCAGCCACACCGATAAAGTTCCTCACATGGGTTGGAATACTACACAAGATTTAAAAGGTCAGCTTTTTGATAGTAATTTGTTTAACAAAATAAATCAATTTTATTTTGTTCATACCTATTATGCAGAGCTTTGTGAAGACACAGTAGCCACTTGTGATTATGTGTTACCTTTTTCGGCTGCCCTACAGAAAGATAATTTCTATGCAGCACAGTTTCACCCAGAAAAAAGTGCAGAAGCAGGAGAAGAGCTTTTGAAGAATTTTTTGAGTGTGAAGAATTAGCTAAAAAAATATGACAGTGCGATCTCTTCTTACAAGGAAAGTGTCTAGTCATAATGTGATTACTTTTATATTAAATGAAGAAAAAACTAACTATTCTAGTTTTAATAATAGGCATTTTTTCAATAGCTCTTTTATACTCCTATTATAATTATCAATTTTGGAAACATTTTAAAACAGATAATTTTGAAGCACTTGTAGAATATGAGGGTAATAGTATCAAGGGACTAAGAGGCAGACAAATTCTGATACACCAAAATTTTGAGAAATACATGAAGCAAATTGATAAGTATGCTTCTGATAGTGATATTGAATTGATTATTAACCAAGGTTATAGGTCTGATAAACAAACTGTAAGTAATGCAGTCGTAAAACCAGTAAAATCATCAAATCATTTAGCTGGCTTTGCAATAGATTTCAATATTAAAAATAATGGTAAAAAATACCTTTCAACAGATTTAGAAAGAGACAAATTAGATAAACTGCCAGACAATATTCAACATTTTATTAATGAGATACGTAAAAACAAAGATTTAAGATGGGGTGGCGACTTTAGAAGAGAAGACCCTGTTCATATTGATTATCCTATAAATATAAAAAGTAAAAGTAACTGGAGAGAATTTAGCAGAGCTTGTGCTTTGGATTATTCAAATAGAATCCCAAAGTGGAAAGTATGGAAGTGATTATTCGTACAACAAAATAATTAAATACTAAAGTAAAAAGACTGAGATGAATGATGAACAAAATAGAAATAATCAAGAAACTACATATTCGTATTGTTTGAGCTATTCGATGCTTAATATTAAACGTTATAGTAAAAATAGACTAGAAATTCTTGAAAACTAAATTTCTTCGGAATCCTTACTTTGTTTTTTTTACTCACTCATTACAAACAAGCGAGAGCCTCTCTGTAACAGGTAAATAAACTACTCAAAATTGCTTTTTTCGTCATTAAAACTCAAAAAATGAATAAAATTTCCAATGTAATACTACTTACTTTTCTTTTTTGCCAGTCTGTAATTGCTCAAAATCATAGAGACTTCCCTTCAACACTAAATTACTTTTCACAGGGAGATAATATGATTTCTAATCAAATTTGTAGTGAAACAGAAGTAAAACATAGAGAGGTAGTTTCAGAAACTTTTGGTAAAGAATATTATTGTAGTGGAAATATCCATGCTGAGGGAGTACTGAAAAAAACAACATCAAGAGAGGTCTCTTATCCTAAGGAAGAAGTAATGACTGAATATGTTAGAGATGGGGAGTGGAATACCTATTTTGACTCAACTACAAAAGTACTTAGAAGTAAGGGAAGCTATCAAGACGGAGAAAAGCATGGAAAATGGATTGTATATTCGGAAGATGGAAAGGTTTTGTACAACATTGAGTATTCAAATGGTTATCTAAAGTCTAAAATTTTTACAGATAGAAACGGAGAAAGAAAAACAGTATTCCAAAGAAGTGAGATGAGTTTATTTGCAACACAGTACAAAACTTTATTAATATTAGGAGGAATATTACCAATAGTTTTACTCAGAATAAGTTGGAATATCTTGACATACAACAAAATACATAAAACTAATTATATTCCTATGCTTCAAAACTTTCAAGAAGGAGGTTTTTTGGTAAATATTTATTCTACATTTACATTTTGGTGGTTTATTAAAAAAGGAGACGAAGAAGGTGTTAAAAAATACAAACGTATTGCTAATGTAGTTTCTGTATTTTCAATCATCTGTCTTGCTGTTTCACTATTTTTTTTGAGGCATGTTTAGCCATCTTTGGTGTTTTCTCTCAGCTGCTTTACAGAAAGGTAATTTCTATGTAACGTGAAATCGGAATTATATTCATTGATTATCAATGAGTTATGATATTCTTTTAAACTTCGGTACTGCCCTTTGGGCTGACCTTAATTAAAAATAGGTCAGCCTCGTTAGAGCAGACCGAAAATAGTTTCTGTAGTGTATAGAGAAGCATTTAAGATTGGTTTTTAATTCCGAGTTCACATTATGTAGTACAGTTTCACCTAGAAAAAGTGCAGAAGCAGGAGAAGAGCTTTTGAGGAATTTTTTGAAGGTATCGTAATCTATATTTTTCTATCATAAAATTAATTATATAGAAAGTGGGAATGTATTATAATATTGAGATAAAAAATGATAAATTGGGATATATTAAGTAGTTAGCTGGTATAATTTTGTTATTTTCAAAAGCTAGTGCAATTTTATAAAAAGTTGAATTTTAACTTTGTCAAGGGTCTTTTCGAAGAAAAAAACAGACCTTGACAATAGTTTTTATAAACTAAATTGTACTACTCAACTACTTAATTTCCCAGAATCTTTATCATATTTTTTTGAGCAATTAGGTGGATATGGTGAAAAGAGTATTGTTGCTCAAATAGAATCTATTTTAGATATTGACCTAAGTATTTTTCAAAAAACGTATCATCCAGAAATGGAATCTGATGGCTTTTGGATTGATATAGAAGAGCTAATCAATAAATTGGAAGAGTTCGAAAGTAAAATAAAACTTAATCAAAACTATTTTTCCAAAGTTATCTTGAAACCGATAGATGATAGAAGAAAGCAAGTTAAACTAGACTTTGAAAACTTAGCTAAATACCAAACGGAAAACCCATTATCATTATATCCAATCGATAATGGAATAATTACAGAGAAAAGTTTAATGGATTCAATTATTGAGTTAATAACCATCATTAGAGAGTTAAAAGCTAAGGGAGAAAATCAAATTAGATTAGTGTATAGTTGAATGTATTATACAATTTTTCTTTATCAAGAATGAAAACCTACCTTAAAGAACCCATTTCCATAGCTCCTTTAGTGAGTTTCCGAATTTTATTTGGATTGCTTATTTTTTTTAGTACTGTTCGATTTTGGTACTTGGGTTGGATAGAAAAGCATTATATCAAGCCTGTTTTTCACTTTAAGTATTTTGGTTTTGAGTGGGTTGAGCCTTTGAATGTTACTGGAATGTATGCCGTGCATGTAGTTTTATTACTAGCTAGTTTGGGCGTAACATTTGGTTTTTTGTATCGTCTTTCAGCAGTTGCATTGTTTCTGACTTTTACCTATTGTCAGCTTATTGACCTTACCTATTATCTGAATCATTATTATTTTGTGAGCTTGATGGCATTTTTGCTCATTTTTGCACCTGCTCATCGTTTTTATTCTATTGATTATCTGATTTTTAGGAATAAGTCTTCTGCTGTGAATTTCTCTGCCGTTGTGGGTGTCCCCATCAACAATCACTTTCTAACTTCTCGTGTGTGGGTTCTAATTTTCCAATTACAGCTTGCCATTACCTATTTTTATGCTGGGCTCGCAAAAATTAATTCGGAATGGCTTTTTGATGCTATGCCTCTCAAAATTTGGCTTCCTCCTCATTACGATATGCCTCTTTTGGGTTTTCTGATGCCTTATGAAGCGACAGCGTATATTTTTTCTTGGACTGGAATGCTTTATGATTTACTCATTCCTTTTGCTCTTTTTTATAAAAAAACACGTATTTGGGCATATTTAGCAGTTATTGGTTTTCATTCTATTACAGGATATTTGTTTCAAATTGGTGTTTTTCCTGTGGTGATGATTTTTCTTACTCTAATTTTCTTTGAAGCAAAATATCACGAAAAAGTATTGAATTTTATAAGTACACTCATATTTTCATTATTCAAAAAATCAAAATCAATAAAGTATTTTATATTTCATTCTTCGCCGTTGCTGGTGTCTTTACCAATAATAAAAAATATAGGCTTGTATGCTTTGGGAGTTTATCTAGCTTTTCAGATTTTATTTCCTTTTCGTTTTATGCTTTATGCTAGTCAGCCATATAATGAAACACTTTTTTGGAAAGAAGAGGGCTATCGCTTTTCTTGGCGTGTGATGCTGATGGAAAAGTCGGGCAGTGCGACTTTTTATGTTGGGAATCCAAATACTGGAAGAGAGGGAGTTGTTGATAATAGTGAATTTCTGAATCGCCATCAAGAGAAACAAATGTCTTTTCAACCTGATATGATTTTACAGTATGCTCATTTTTTAGAAGAACATTACAAAACAAAAGAAAACCCCAACCCTATCATTAGAGCTGAGGTATATGTAACATTGAATGGGCGCAGAAGCCAGCTTTTCTTTGACCCAAATCTTGATTTAAGTGAAGTTAAAGATGGGTTTTCAGAAAAAGATTGGATAAATTCTTTAAAATAGTAACGATTTACAAATTGAACCAATATGAAATTTTTGCTACAACAGCACGGTTTTTAGACCCAAAAGTTTCAGGTAAATAATTTTCTGAATACACTAAGAAAAAGTCTGATACAGGTTTAAAACGCCATTGAAAACGAGCATTCAAGTTTACATTATCAGCTTGGGTATTGTATTGCATAAAGGTGGTGAGGAACAAACTGCGAGTGAAAGAAACATCCAAACGAGGACTAATTATCCAAAAACTAGCATCATTGTAGCCTTCAGGCAAATCAATAGTATTGTGGTCAAAACTAACTGAAATCTGTCCGTAAGGTTGAAAACGGTAACGAAATGTTCCATCTATATTGAAGCGAGTACCTCTAAAATAACTTCTATAGGCTGCCGATCCATAATAGTTGAAGCGTTTACGAGAATCTGAAGAATAGTAAATGTAAGCCCCAGTATTGTTAAATTCTTCTCCCTCTTCAAATTCTTTTCCTCCAGAGTTGGTAGGGTCAAATGAAAAGAAGAGATAAGTATAATCGCTAAATACGCCTGCTCCCATCTCGCTCGTATTGAATAAATTTGCATTGTATTCAAAAGACATGTTTCTATCTGTCATTTTCCAGTCCATGTCAAAATATGTATTAAAATAAACATGAAAATTGTGGCGTTGAAACTTTCCTTTTTTTGGATAAATATTGTAGCCAGCCCAGTCTTCAAAACGATATAAGCCTCTGCGAAGTACAAAACCAATATCATTTATATTATAATTTTTCCCTACAATCTCATGATTCCAAGCTGCATAAAATTTGCGAGTGTTGTATGCCAAGAAAGCAGCATGAGCAAATGTTCCTTTGGTGTGGTTAGGCAAAAAAGCATGATGGTAAAAAATTTTACCTCTCCATTTACTGTCAGAAGATTGGAGATTGTAGTCTAAACCTGCCATTCTAGTATAAGGCTTATGTGAGTTTTCTCCCCCCATTTCTTGGCGATTGATAAAAATACCTGCAATATTTGAACGAGAAAAAATCTGTCGTTGGAAGGCTGCAACTGTATAGTTGTTACTGATAATTCCTTTTTCTTTATCTTGTCCTGTTTGGATGTTTAACAGTCCAACACGCCAATCTTTATTGACTTTTCCACTTAGTCTAGCCCCATATAAAATTGGGTTCTGTACAATTTGATTGGTAATAGTATCTTTGGCAATACCGACACGACGAGAAAAAAAAGGTCGCATTCTGCTAAAACCAAAGTTGGCAAATAGGTCACTGTTTTCTAAGAAAAACTGTCGTCGTTCTGGAAAAAATATTTCAAAACGGCTAAGGTTTGTAACTTGCTGGTCTACTTCTACTTGTGAGAAATCTGGGTTTACAGTCAAATCCAAATTCAAAGAAGGTGTAACAGCTATTTTTGCATCTCCTCCAATATTTCCACTTGTTTTATAGGGTGTGTTATCAATATTGTCTTTTGTTGCTGAGCCAGCAAGATATGGAATGACAGAAATATTCGAACCTGCTTTTTTAAGACTCTCATCAAAGAGCAGTTCTCCAGTAAAAGCAAGAGAAACCGTTGAAAATTGAATAGGAACAGGTACCCATACTGAAACTTCATTGCGGTAAGCATCATTACGAGCAAAGTTGATTTTCCATTTAGATTTGTCTTTTGGATAGCGTAATGTTTTGAAAGGAATTGCAATTTCACATGTCCAAGAACCATCTGGTAAATCTGAAACAGCACTATACCATTTATTATCCCAGTTGGAAGCATCTCTATCTCCTTCAAAAATAAGTCCTTCAAGCTGTGCTCCTACTGGAGAGACTGTAAAATAGACTCCATTTAAGCCATCTCCGAAAGGGTCAAGATTGACAGTGAAGTTGTCATTCTCTCCCCAATCATAATCTCTTCGCATAGAAGAAACAATATAATTTTGCTTTGGATTTCCCTTACATATTGCAGCGACATAAAAATAATTTTCATCATAAGCGACACGAACTTCTGTTTGAGATTGAGCTATAAGTGTATCAGTAGGAAAGTTTTGTGTAAAACCACTAGCGACTTCTGAGGTCTGCCAAATTTCTTCATCCAATCTACCATCTATTCGGAGAGGTGCTGTCTTGCGTGCTGCAATGTGGTGAGATGAAGTAGAAGTAGAGTCTGTATTGTTCTCATTTACAATGGTTTCTGTTGGGTTGGGAGTGGTTTGTGAGAGTGCAGTAAAGCAACAAAATAAAAATAAAAATAGTGTGTAGATGTGTTTCATCAGAAGAAAATAATGGTAATTATAAAGGTGTGTGTGTTAAATTTAAACAAAAATACGTAGGCAAAACAGCAATGCTTGGGAAGAAATTCAAAATCAAATTTTCTTTAAGAGAATTTAATATAAGAAGGTAAAATATTTTTTTTCTTTAAACCTTTTTAAAAAACTATCGTTATACATACTGAATTTTTAAACGAGAATAATACTATCTCATTTAAGTCTATAAAAGTAGAGACAAGAATATATAATTGATATAGCATAAATTAAAAATTTTGTAACTCTTTGTGTAGAAAAGAAATTTTTTTTCTTAACTTTGTTTTAGAATTTTTGAGATAATTTTTTTATATAATTTATTTTTTAATCAACTATTTTTATTATGAATACCAAAATTTCTGTATTTTTATTTGCCCTTTTATTATCTTGTACAACTATATTTTCTGCATGTAGCCCTTCTGAAAGAAGAGAAGCGCAAGCAGAAGTAAATGAGGAGATGACAGAGGCAAACAATGCAATTGACGAAGCTAGTGCTGAATTTAAGCAAGAACGCATGGAGTTCAAGCAAGAGTGGAATACTAAAATGGCAGAGTGGGACACTCGCTTAGAAGAATTAGATGCTAAAATTGAAGCTCAAGGCGATAAAGTTTCTGCCGAACTTAGAGAAGAGCGTCAAGAACTTGCTAACGAATATGCAGAGTTTAAAGCAAACATGGAAAATGTGGAAAACAAAACAGAAGCTGAATGGGCTGAATTTAAAGCTGACGTAAATACAACAGCTAACAAAATTGCTACTGATGTAGATAATGCATTGAAAAATATTGATGTAAATGGTGATGGCAAATAATCTCCTTAAATATTAATTCAATAAAATCTGTTTTTATGAAGAGTAAAAACAGATTTTTGTATTTTACAAATTATTTAATTTTTTAGATTTAACTATTTTTTATTATGAACACTAAAATATCTCTATTTTTAGCTGCCTTATTTATTTCTAGTTCTTCACTTTTCTTTTCTTGTCAGTCTACAGCTGAAAAGAAAGATGAGGCTGCTGAAGAAGTAGCAGAGGCAAAAGAAGAACTTGCTGAAGCTAATGTCGAATATGCAAAAGCCAAACAAGAGTGGAAAAACGAAATGAACTTGAAAATGGCAGAGTGGGATGCTCGTTTAGTAGAGCTAGACAGAAAGATTGAAGAAGGAGGAGATGCTATTTCTGCTGAAATGAAAGAAGAACGCCAAGAGTTGGCAAACAATTACCAGTCATTCAAAACGGAAGTAGAACAAGCTGAAAACAAAACTGAAACAGAATGGGAACAGTTTAAAGCTGATGTAAACAAGACTGCAAATCAAATTGCTACTGATGTAGATAATTTCTTTGACCGTATTGATGCTGATGGCGATGGAAAATAATCAAAAACTTTTGAAATAAACATAGGAACGGATTTGGGTAGAAAATACTCACGTCCGTTTTTTTATGCTTAAAATTCTTTTCCATGTGTCAAACTGACCACCTTACGAGCCACAGCAGGAACATGTTTAAAAGTATTCACTAAAAACTCACTAGATGTTCGTCCTCCAAAAAAATGCTGAACCGTTCTGCCAGCTTTCAAACGCAACTGAAATTGCTTGTTCCAACTTTTTTGATAATTTGATTTTAAATTGTTGAAATTAATCTGATTTTCAAAGTAAAGTAATAGTAAATCACTTAAAATTTTGGAACTATGAAGAGCCATTGCCATTCCATTTCCACAAAGAGGTGTTATCATTCCAGCAGAATCGCCACACATCAGAATATCGTCTTCAATGAGCTTTTTAGGAGAAAACGAAATTTGATTGATAATTTCTGGTTTTTCGTATAAAAATTCAGCTTCTTTCAATATTTTACTAAGAAATGGATTTTCTGTAAAAAGCTGTTTTTCAATATTTTCTACTTTTTTAAAGTCAGTCAGATTGTCTTTGTGCGAGAGATAACAAAAACAAAACTTATCGTCTTCTATTCTTGAAATTCCACAGTAGCCACGCCAAAAATTGTGTAGTGCAATGACATTACTTGGTATCAAATCCGTTTTGATATGGTATTTTACGCCAATGTAGGGAAAGTTTTTGTTTGAAAAATTTCGTTGAAGTTTGTTATCTAAATTACTGCGTTTTCCATAACTTCCTATCACAATTTGGCTTTTAATATTTCCTTTTGAAGTTTTTATTAAAAACGTATTTTCATTATTTGTCTTTTCATTCAATTTATCGTTAATCATTAATAATTCATTATTCTTTTGTATTTCTTTTACAAACGTTCTTTCCCAAATTTTTACGCCTTCTTTTTTTGCTACTTTTGAAAGTTCATAATCTAAGGTATAACGACTAATTCCGAAGCCACCTAAAGGTAAATCTAATTCTAATTTGTTTCCAGAAGGAGAGGTAAGCCAAAATCTATCTAAAGAAACTGCTCCAAAATCAAAAGGGTTTACACCCAATGATTTTACATAGCCTAAGGCTTCATTAGAAATATACTCTCCACAAACTTTATGAAATGGATAAGTATTTTTTTCAACTAAAATTACTTCTATGCCTTTTCGTGCTAGTCGGATGCTAGACGCTAAACCTGCCAAACCTCCTCCAACAATAGTAACTTGTGTTGTGGTTATCTCTTTTGTTTTACTCATTTTTTTGTTTGTTGTATCAGAGCTATCTTAAATCTATTCTGCCATTAGGAGAGTTTTGAATAAAAGGCACATTGCGAGTAGGCATTATGGAAGCATATTTTTTTAGGATATTGGTTTCCTGTTTGATTCTAGTAACCTCGTGTTCAGAAATAAAAACTTTGTGTGTTGCTTCGTTTTCTGTTGTAATTACAAGGTGATAAAAGTCTTCTTTTTTATTGAATAGAAAAGAGTTGGCTAGGCAAGAGAAAAAATTGGCTCTCTTTACTTCTATTGTTTTTATCTCTTCTTTTGGGATAATGACTTCTCCTTTTCGTCCTTGATTAATAACAAAGTTACCAGAGTCTAATATTAAGTATTTTTGCTTGTACTTATTTTTTCCTATTATTATTCCAACAATAATTGCAAAACATCCAAATATAGTGAACAATGTACTTCCTGTAAAATAACTAGGAAGAGTTAAAATCCCACCAATAAGTGCGTAAAAACCAGTATAAATGCTAGAAGCTTCTGATTCTTTGACAGTTATAAAACGAAAGAAAGCAAGTCGGTCTAACCTTTCTGTTCTTGTTTCTTTGTCCATTTTGACTATCTCCTGCTTAGGAATTTCGCTTAAAGTATAGGTTTGGTTGCAATGCCTTCTCCCCATATACTCCCACGAGTCTGCCAAAAAAGCAGATTTACAACTAGCACAAATCACAACTCTGTCCCCTTCCTGCAATACATCACCAGTAATGGGGTCAATTCTATTTTGTGTTAAAAAATCGCTGTGTTTTTCTTTTTCTAAGGTGTGAATGGTCATTTTTTATGTTGGATTTTTTTTCTTTAAAAAAACAATTGCAAAAGCTATAAAATGTAGTACTACCCAATTCTGCTTTTTTAATTCAAAATGTACTAAAAGAGCTTTCAATCCATCTAGCCAAGCATTAGAATGCTCAATAACTGTTCTTTTTTTATAGAGTTCTTCATTAAAAAGAGGTGTTTCGCTTTGATAAGATTCTTTATCTTGATGTTTTGAATTATTACTCAGATTTGGTTTCTACATTAGGAAATACATTTTTTTATTACAAGCTTCTCTAAAATTCTCCAAATCAAATCTAGGGTCTGCATTCAAAAACAGACCTTCTAAGTCAGTGTTTATTTCCTTCAAAATAGTACATAACTCTTTAAAAGAGCTTGTGTTTCAAACAAATTGTGGTTTGTGTTTCTTGAGGAATAGAGATTGCAAGAATAATGCTTTTGTGGCTATCAAGGATAAAAAAAGTATTGCTTATTTTATAATAGGGTAAACGCACGAAAAAAGTATTATCTTTCTTCTTTTTTTGCCTTA
>NZ_JAHDIG010000070.1 GCF_020630935.1 Bernardetia sp. | reverse complement strand
TCTCATATTCTTGTTGGAGTTTTTGGTTCTTTTGGCGATAGTAAAAAAGAGCCAAGATAGCTAGTGCTACCAAAATTCCTAAAGTAGTTATGATGAGTAAAAACTGCGTTTGTTGTAATTGATTTTCTTTAACTTCTACATCTTGATTCAACTCTTTTATTGCCTTCTTATTTTCTTCAAGCTGATACATCGCATGCATTTCTTCTTTTGCTTGTAGTTCGGCTTCTTTATGAATCTCTTGTATAAGTTCTAATACTTTTTCAGTAGCTTCATGGTATTCCTCAAAATTTTTGAACTTGTAATGATAATTCATCATAGCTTCCCAAAAATCCACGTGAGTTAGGTCAGGTAAGTTGAGAGAAATATCTTGACGCATTTCATTTAGTTTATCAATGAGACTATCAGCTTCATTTATGTTACCTCTATTTATACTATTTTGTAATAAATCACAATAAGCTACATATTCATTTATAGGAGTTGTTACATTATCTTTTCTCTCATTTTGGTCGATGATTAAGCATTTTTGATAATAAACCTTTGCTGAATCAAATTGGTTATTGAGGTCAAAAAAATAAGCTTTCTGTAGATAATGAAAACGTTTAGCTTCAGGGGAAATTAAAAATTGCTCTTGTTTCTCTAAGTAATAACTAAGTGAATCAGTATTTTTTTTCAAATTATAACTACTTGAAAAAAGTTGTGAATATATTCTAAATCTTAAATAATTTCCATAATCTCCTTTGGAAAGAGAATCTACATAACTTGCTGCTACTCTGGTTAGGTTATATGCGCTTTCTTCAAGGTTTAAGTTAATATTAGCATTTGCGCTGTTTAGATAAGATTGAACTTTTCTCTCTAGCCTAAGAACCGCCTTAGAAGGGTTAGCTTCTAGTATGGATATAATCCTATAATAATAAAAGGAAGATAGAAAAGATTTACCTTTGACATTGGCAATGTTTCCTAAGTTATTATAAACTACAATTTTCTCACGTTCAAAACCCTCCAAATCCTCAATCAAGACAAGTGCTTTTGTACCATAAACTTCTGCACTATCAAGGTTTGAACGATAAAAGCCTACTCCTATCATGGTGTTTATACTTGATTTAGCTACTCTATTAGAAGCATATCTCTTTTGTTTGAGTAGATTTTTCCAAAAAGAAATTGGGTCTTCTTGTTCTGAGATATTTCGTTCAAACTCCTTTATTTCTTTTAGAAGTTGTTCTGTAGAAGGTTTTTCTTCTTTACAAGAAGAAAGTAGAGTAACAAGGATAAATAAAGCAATAGTAATATCTTTTATCATGATTCAATTAGACGGTTTAGTATGTATTCTTTTCTTCGAACAGAAACAGTAATATTCTTTCCATTTTTAAGGAGAAGATAGCCTGTTTTTAAATATTTATCAATATGATATTTATTTACTAAATAAGACTGATGACAGCGTAAAAAATATTCTGAAGGTAATACTTCTTCATAAAATTTTAGAGTTTTGGAAGCAACAATGATTTTATTATCCTTTAAATGTATTTTTGTATAAGAGGAGTCACTCTCACAAAAAATAATATCTTTCAGACTAACCATTTGTATAAAATCTATGGAGGAAATAGAAATCATGTCTTCTAAAGTCAGTTCTTTTTTGCTATAAACTTGATTGGTTAGGGCTAGTCGTTCGCTAGAATCTGCTACTACTTTTTCTCTTAATCGTTCTATAGCCATTGCAAACTCATCGTCATTTACAGGCTTTAAAAGATAATCAAAAGCACCATAACGAATGGCTTTTATGGTGTGTTGTTCGAAAGCTGTTACAAATATGAACCTAAATTCAAGTTGAGGAAGTTGGTTCAAAATCTCAAAGGACGTTCCATCAGAGAGTTGAATATCTAACAATAACAAGTCTGGTTTCAAAATGGGTATTTTTTCTAATGCACCTTTTACAGAATCGCTACTTCCCATAAATTCTAAAGAAGAGTTATTCGTAACGTGCCATATCATTTCTTCTCTTACTAGAGGTTCGTCTTCTACAATAAAAGTTTTTAGTTTTTGCATACGTTTTATATTTGAATTCTTTTGATAAAGACAAAAAATTATAGTACTAATGAAGTTGAAGATAAATAAATTTTGGCTGATAATACCATTATTATGGCTGTTTTGCTGCAAACCTAGCCAAAAAATTAAGAAGGAAAATTATTGTAAATTTATACAAAGAGTAAATAAAGAACTTAAAAGTGATATTACCTTAGAAGTGTATTTGCCTACATCTGCTGATATTGCAAGACAATCTACATACATACAAGAATGTAGAGAAGAAATAAAATTTTTCTATGCTTTCAAACAAAAGCATGATGCTTTATATAAAAAAGAAATAGATTGGAATTCAGATGATTGGTTTGAGCCTTCACTTATGAAAATACAAGAAGTATATTATTGTATTCAGAGTAGGGAAAAAGATATATGTTTTGAAGAAGCTCCTCTTTATCAATCCTTTAAAGAAGCTGAAAGTCAATATTTGTTTTTAAAAAGACTATATCAAGAAAAAGGATATTCCAATTATAATCTTTCAAATTTAGAAGTAGAAAATTGCCATGATACTATATTTTTTCTATATCGCATGCTAGATGATATGCCTTTGAAATATGATGCTAGTTTTGGAAATATTTATCTAATTGATACGAAAGAGCAGTTTTACAAAAAACTAAAAGATAGGTATGGAGAAAAATAGTTCTTAACTTTAGCACGATTTTTTTAGCTACAAAAATGATTACTATTTAATTTTAACATACTCTTAAAAATATTTCAATGAAATTTACATTTTCTATTGTGCTTATTAGCTTCCTAAGCTTTTCCTTCATTACAAGTAATTCACTTCAAGTAGATAAAAACCAACTTACTATTCAAGAGTTTATCTCATTTTTTGAGAATAGAACCAACCCAGACGGTATCGATAAAGAAATTGGTAAGAAAAACTGGATTTATGTCAGTTCGGAAAAGCATGGTACTACACAAGTTGATATGTGGATGTTTGAAATCTATTATCACGATGTACAGTATATTATGCAAAGTATTTTTTCTCCAACAAAAGGCTTAAAAACGAATCAGCTTCAACTGCACTTCCAACATCGCCAAGCCTATGAAGATTTTGTAGCGCAATTTGTAGATGCTAACCTTAACCAATTCAAACAAGAGCGAAAAGAAGATATCTTTATTACTCATTATAAAAATGATAAATATTTTGTCTATACCATCATAGATAGAAGCCAAAAAATGCCGTATCGTGTTACGATAGCAGAATTGCCCTAACAAATCGTAACTTAGTAACGTTTATACAAAAAATAATTGATAATGGACAATGAAAAATCATAAATGAAGTTGTAATTTTATTCAATTCGTAATTGTCCAACTCGTAATTCATAATTGAAAATATGGCTGAATCAATATTAACTTTTATCTTTTTTGTCTTCATTGTTTTGTTTGTGATTTATTCTCGTGCAAAAAAGCTAAGACAAAATTTTAGACACAATATGGACGAGGAAGAAATCGTCATCGAACCTCCAACACCAAAGGCACGACGCTCCTTGGAAGATACACTTAAAGCTCTTACACAGCGTTATGAGTTTCCAAAAATAGAAGAAGAAGAAAACCCAGCCGAAAACTTATTGCAAGAAGTAAGGGATAGGAGAGCTAGAGAGCTAGAAGAAAGAAATAAAAGTCTGAAAGAAATTCCAGATAAGAAACCAATAATTCCTCATTTGGGCAAACCCATTGTGGAGAGTTGGGAAACCAAGCAACTAAGGGAAGAACTCCAACGAGAGAAAGAGAAAAATAAAAACTTAGCAAGTAGAAATCAAAAGCGTAGAAACTATTATTCTAACGATACAGGAGCAGGAAAGTATAAAAGTATGATGACAAACCCTAACTCTGTTAGAGATGCTTTTATTGCTTCTGAAATATTTAAAACCAAATTCTAAAATACTCTTTCAACCTAAGCAAATAATGAAGGCTTTATCATTAATAACAAGAACTATGGTTCTTTTTTAAGCAAAGTACAGACAGAATAAGCAAAAAATAACGTACTACCCAATAGTAAAAAATAAAAGTGTAAAGCAACTCAAGAAATATCTTGATGAAAATAGCGTAATGGTTATGGGGTGTAGCAATGGAGGCATGAAAAAGAAGCTGAATTATTTGCTGCAACTACTGCTGAAAACAGTTTGAAAGAATCTATTGAGAAAGGAAGTAAAATCAAATACAAAATCTTAGACAACTTGTCTCACTTTATGGCTTGTAGATATTTAGAAGAATTGAAAAAGATGCTTGATACAATAGATGAAAAGGTTTTTTGAGCAGTTTTAGAAGAAATTGATAGATTAAAACAAATAGTATTGAAAAAACGTTTTTTAAGTTAATATTCGTAAATTTGTTAATGTTGTTTAATAATCTGTTGTTCTACTGAAATTTCACAGATTTTGTATAGTTTTTTATAGATATAATGCAAATCAGTCTTCATAAACTCCCCTATTGAAAAGTCTGATCTGATGTTTTATTATGCAAAAGTCCCTTATTTTTATTTTTTCTTGGAGTATATTATTTCTTTCTTTTCTAGCAACAGAAAGTAGCCAAGCTATGGCTCAAACGTCTTTTAAAAGTCGTAATTCTGCCTTTGAAAAAATAGATAATATAACAGACAAAAGTGAGGTAGAGTTTGTTTTAGATAAAACGTTACGAGGACATTCTGCAGGAGTACAAAATATTCGTTTTAGTCCAGATGGGAAATGGATTGCATCAGCAAGCCTAGACAGAACAATCATTATTTGGGATGTAAAAACAGGAATTTTGAGGCATCGTTTGAGAGAGCATTTAGGAAGTGTGTATGAGGTAACTTTCAACAAAAAAGGCAATCTATTGGCAAGCGCATCAGAAGACGGAACGGTTTGTCTTTGGGATGCTCGTTATGGGAAACTCTTAGGCAAGTATAAGAACAAACCTTTATCTCTTTCGAATGGATTGATTTTGCGTTCTGCGTCGTTTGTTGCTTTTTCTCCCAACAACAAATATCTATATTTTGGAGGCGATAATGGCTATATTATGCGTGTCAGAATAGATATTCCCAATCAAGTTCCGATGCAGGTTTTTTCCATTAATTCTGAAAAAGGTTTGCTTTCCAATACTATCACAGGAGGTACGATTGCAAGCACAGAAAATGAACTCATTTTTAGTGTCGACCATTATGTGTACGCTATTTCTCTTCAAAACCATAATTTAGTACGTCGATTTCATAATGAAAAAGCAGATATAAACGATGTTGTTATAGGGGCAAATAAAAACCAAATCACAGGTTGGGCTTTTGATGGAACACTCGTTACGTGGGACTATTTTTCTGCTAAAAAAATAAATGTTTTGACAGTTTCTCCAAAAGAAAATTATAGTGCAGCCTCATACAGTAAAGATGGAAATTGGCTTGCTACAGGAGCAAATGGAACAGTAGCAAAAATCTGGAATACAGAGACAAAACAAAATATAGCTACGCTGACAGAACAAAAAAGAATTGTGAGAGTGTGTCGTTTTAGTCCAACTGAAAATGGAACTCTTGCCACAGCCTCGTATGACGGAAGGGTTTATATTTGGAAAGAAAAAATAGAAGAGCAAACACCAAAAATAGAGTACAAGCAGGAACAAATTTTGGCAAGCCATGATGCGAGCCAAGTAGAAAAAGTAGAAGATACTAACAATCAAAGAACAAATGGAGGTTGTGATACAGTTTTTGTGGATAGAATTGTAGAAAAAATAGTAGAGAAGCCCATTTATATTGAAGCAAAGAATGATTCTGAAAATATAGCTGTAGAGCTAGAGCAGCCAAAAGAAATCATTAGAGAAAAAATTGTTTATGTGCGTGATACAGTTTATATTAGAGATACTGTTTTTCAGAAGGTTTTTGTAGAAGTTGAAAGCCAAATTATGGCTAAAAATAATAGTGGAGAAAAAGAGGAAACTACAAATCTAGTTACTGCCGATACGGAAAATGACATAGAAACGCAAGTCGTAAACATAGAAGATGAAGAATCTGAATTTGATAAACAATTTGTGGTTGGAAAAACATTAAATCTACACAATATTCAATTCGAACAAGGAACTGCAAAATTGCTTCATGAAGCCTATGAAGATTTGGAAAAACTTCTTGGCATGCTCAAAAAATATCCCAATATGAAAATTGCTTTGGGAGGTCATACTGACAATGTAGGAGTACATACAGTAAATCTCCGTCTTTCAGGTGAGCGTGTCCGAACAGTTCAAAATTATTTAGTTTCGCACGGAATCAATCGCTCACGTATTCAAACTAGAGCCTATGGTGGCAAATTTCCTATTGCTAGCAATGCACAGGAAGAAACTAGAAAACTCAACCGAAGAGTAGAAGTTACTATTCTTTCCAAATAATTCTTCTTGTTTTCTACATTGGTGTAAAATCGTATTTACTTTTCCCCAAAAATAGGAGTACCTTTTTATGTAAATCTTAGAAAAATCTACAATTATCTTGAAATAAATTAATTCAAGCCTAGCATTTGAAATCAAAAATTTATATCTTGTGTTCGTATATACATTGTTAGGTGTTTACTTAAATCTCAAAAAAAATATGAAAAAAAATGTCAATGCGCTATTTATTTGCTTACTCATTACTTTATTTTCAAGCATTATTTTTACGGCTTGTGAGTGGAAAAGTGAGGAGGAAGAAATCATAGGGACAGATTGTGATACTTCACAGGTTACGCTCTCTGGAACGGTACAGCCTATTTTAGAAACAAATTGCTATCGTTGTCATTCTGCTGAAAATGCTCCTGTTGCTGGAGTAGGAATCAATTTAGAGGAGTATGAATCCTTAAAAGGTTTTGCTGATAGAGGTTCTTTATTAGGTTCTATAAGTCATGCATCAGGTTTTTCTCCAATGCCTAAAGGAGCTTCCAAATTGGCTGATTGTGACATCAAAAAGATAGAAGCGTGGATTGAAAAAGGTGCAACGAATGACTAATTTGTATTATAACAATTCATATAAAAGAAAAAAATAACTATTACTACTAAAGAAAATAAACAATGATTAAAAATTTTTCATTCCTCACTGCTTTTCTAACTATTTGCTTGTCTTGCTTTTTGCTTCAAAACTCATTTGCCCAAGACGATTTGGATGACCTTTTAGATGAACAAGAAGAAGAAAACCCTACTACAGACTATGTTTTGGGAGCATACAAATCTACTCGTCTTATTAATCTACACACCACAGAAAAGGTTGCTAAAGGTGCTTTAGAGTTCAGAATTTCGCACCGTTTCGGAACACTTGATGGTGGAGCGTATGAGTTTTTTGGTTTAGATCAAGCTACCATACGACTAGCTTTTGAATATGGAATAAGTGATCGAATAATGATAGGTTTGGGAAGAAATTCATTTCAAAAAACGTACGATGGACTTTTCAAGGCAGACCTTTTGAGGCAAAGTACAGGAGCTAAATCAATGCCTTTCAGTATGACGTATGTAGGAACGGCAGCCATCAATACGCTAAAACCAGCTGTTGGGCAGGAGCGCACTTTTGCTTCTCGTTTGGCGTATTCTAATCAACTTATTTTGAGTAAGAAGTTTAGCGAAGGATTTTCATTTATGCTCGCTCCTTCTTGGGTACATCGCAATCTTGTTCCGACAGAAAATGATGCTAATGATATTTTTGCATTAGGCTTAGGGGGCAGAATAAAACTAACCAAACGAACTTCTTTCAATGCAGAATATATCTATCGTTTGCCTGTTGAAGACTCGCCTCTTTTTGATTCTTTCCACAATTCACTCTCTATTGGTTTTGATATAGAAACTGGTGGACACGTATTTCAACTACATCTGACCAATTCTCGCTCAATGATAGAAAAAGGCTTTATTGCCGAAACCTCTGGCGACTGGCTAGACGGTGGCATACATTTTGGCTTCAACCTAACGAGAGAGTTTGTTATCAACAGAAAAAAATTTAACTAATTTCAACACACTTTAATTATTCTACCTACTTATGAAAATTTCTCAATATTTATTTTTTATTGCAATATTATTTGTTTTGCAAAGTTTGTTCTCAACAGTTTCTGCACAGCGTTACGTGTTGGAAAATAGCAAAGTTCATTTTTTTTCTAGCGCACCCATGGAAGATATAGAAGCAACTAATGAGGCGTGTAAAGGTGTTATTGATACCAAAACCAATAGTTTTGCTTTTCGTATTCCTATCAAATCGTTCGTTTTTCCTTCATCTTTAATGCAACAGCATTTCAATGAAAACTATATGGATAGTGAAAAGTATCCGAATGCTAGTTTTAAAGGAAAAATTGAAGGTGACTATGATTTGACAAAAGACGGAACTTATGATGTAATGGCAGTTGGAGATTTAGAAATACATGGAAAGAAACAGCCTCGTAAAATTCCTAGTCAGATAATTGTTCAAGGTGGTAAGGCTTCTATTAAGAGTACATTTAATGTGAAATTAGAAGACCACGCCATAAAAATTCCATCACTTATGTTTCAGAAAATAGCTGAAACAGTAAAAGTAGATATGAATTCTGATTTGAAACTTTATGATAAAAAGTGAAAATATCATATATGAATTTGTTTAAGAATAGGAAAATCTGTGTTCTGTGTGCCACAGGACACGGTTAATAGTTTGCAAGCTGAAAAACAGAAATTATTCTTAAACGACTTTTATATCTTAGCTTTAATAAGCATAGATTTCCATAGATAAGGCAAACGACCACAACCTACAAAATCAGTTACTTTAAAGTCATTTTCCTCTAAAAGCTGTGTAAGTGTTTTCTTAGACCAAAATTTTATATGTCCTCCATCCCAAAGAGCTGTAAAATGAGCATCCATCTTTCCAGTAATAGAAAGTAAAACATTTTTTAGATAACCATGATAAGGCGTAGTAATCAAAATTTGACCTCCTCCATTTTGTTGGAGAACTTGTTTACAAAAAGAAATATATTTTCTTGGGTCGTAGAGATGTTCGATAACTTCAGTAGAGATAATCGTATCAAATTTTAATACTGAAATTTCATTAGGTAGCGTATCTTTACTCAAGTCTTGTACAAAGAAGCGTTGTTTTTCATTAGATTCTTTACGTTGGTTAGCTATTTTGATACCACTTTCAGAGGCATCTGTACCATATACATTAAATCCATTTTGAATCAAAATAGCTGTTAGCCATCCATTTCCACAACCTACATCAAGAATTAGTTTATTTTTATTTTTATCCAATAAAGAAAGAATATTATCTACTAAATAGCCTTCTGTATGGTCATTATTAGCTATTTGATAACCATAATCTTTGTATTCACTCATTGTTTAATGAAGTATATTTTTATGTAAAATATTGTTATTTATTCTATCCACAAACGCTTGTTAGGAATATTATTTTTACCAAAAGTAAAAGTAGCACTTATTCCAAAAACAGGTGTTTGTTGGTTGAGTCTTCTTGTAGGTTTTAGTTCTTCTCCATCCATATCGAACTGTGCTAAAGCAATAAACTGTTGGGTATGAAAGCCTGCAAAAGCTCCCAAGTATATATTTTTATAAATAGGGAAAAACCATTCTGTTTGAAGACGATGTTCTTGGAAGAAACGACGTTCCGAATTTGAGTTTATTTTCTGAATTTCTTTGAAGAGTTCAAAAGATAGCGTTCCAATCAGTTTTTTGTTTGAAATAGTAAAATATTTGTTGGCTGCAAACTGGAAACGAAGCCTAGAAACAGGCTTATAGAATGAGTTATTAGACAAAATTCTCTCAAAAGCAAGCTGTTGCCATAAGGTCAAGTCTATTTTTTTGATAGGAGAAAAATGACGTAAGTGCAAACGCAAAGTATTTGTATTAATATTGACTTGAGAATAACGATAGGAAAGTCCTCCTACCCATTTTTGAGAAAGTAATCTTTCATAACTTAGGTACAAACTCTTCTGGTAGAAAAAATCAGTATCTGTTGTGCCTATTGTAGTATGTTTGCCCAAAACTTGAATAAAAAACGCATTTTTTGAAACAAAATTGCTGTCTAGGTTTGTATTATCATTCCATTGATTTGGACTTATTTGAACATTTAATCCCAACCAAATATCACTCTCCAGTTGCACAGTTTCTTTTGGGTAATTATTTTGGCTATATAAATTTTGATAAATAAATATTCCAAAAATTAAAAAGGCATAGAAAAATAATTGTTTCATAATTTATCATTGATAACTAATCACTAAAGAACGTTTAAAGTCTGTTCCTTTATTTTTTCTAATTCTTCTTTCATCTCCACAACAAAATGTTGTATTTCGGCATCGTTTGCTTTTGAGCCTATCGTATTTATTTCTCTTCCCATTTCTTGAGTAATAAAATTTAGCTTCTTACCACTTGTACTTTCTTTTTTTAGTTCTTTCAAAAAATAATCAATGTGTGTTTTGAGACGCACTTTTTCTTCTGCAATATCTAATTTTTCGGCATAATAGATAACCTCTTGTTCGAAACGATTTCTATCAAAATTTTCAGAACTCACTACACTTTCAATATTTTTTTCTAGTTTTTGGCGTATTTTTTCTACTCTGCGAGGTTCTATCTTAGTAATTTCAGCAAGTGATTTTTGAATAGCGTTCAAACAATTTTCAATGTGATTTTGAAGAGCTTTACCCTCTTCTTTTCTAAACTCATTACAGTCCAAAAGTCCTTTTTCAATGGTTTGGTAAATGGCTTTCCAATGTGATTCGATAGCCTCTTCGTTCGCCTTTTCGATAAAAACATTGTCTTGCATCATCGCAATTCTGAAAATATCATTAGTAGGAGCATTCAACTCTTTAGCTGAGTTCATCATCGCCTCATAATAACTACTGACAAGTTGCTGATTGACGGCTAATTCAGAAATGCTTTCTCCCTTCGAAACATAATTCAAGTTGATATAAACTTTTCCTCTTTCTAGTATTTTTTGAGCTAAGTTTTTTACTTCAATTTCTTTATCTGCAAATAGTTTTGGAAGGCGAAGACTACAATCTAAATATTTCGAATTGACTGTCTTTATTTCTGTATTTATGGTATATTCTTCGTTTTCTAGGTTGCTACTTCCATACCCTGTCATTGATTTTAACATAATCTTTTATTCTGATGGCTTAACTACGTTTTGGTAATAAAAAACAAAGATACATACTGAAAAAGCTGTATCAAAACAATAAGTTTTAGTATAGAGGATTCTTAGAAACTATATTTTATGTCCTTTATAGTTTTAAGGTCTGAAGCCTATCAAAAGCATATCATCGGTTTGCTGATTCTTCCCTTGCCATTCTGTAACAAACGATTTCCAAAACATGTTTTGTTCTTTGGAGGATAGATTTTGGTTTCTTTCTAAATGCTTTTTGAAGGCTTTTCTCATCAGTTTTCTGTTTTCTTTTCCACCAAATTGGTCTTGTATGCCATCAGAAGCAAGATAAAACAGTGTCTTTTGTTTAGCAAATGAGATACTATGCAGTGTAAATTTATCTGAATGGTTATAACGTCCTCCTATATAGATGTTGTCTCCTTTTATAGTTTCTAGCGTATCTTTTTGGATGTAATAGAGAGGGTTTTGCGCTCCAGAAAAATATAATGTTTCGTCTTTCCTGTCAATCAGAACCAAACAAGCATCTAGTCCATCTTTGTTAGCATTTTCGTTTTGTTTGAGAGAAAAATAAATGGTTTTGCGAAGCTCATCTAAAATTTCATTAGGCATTATCTTCTTGTGTACTGAAACAATTTCATTCAAAATTTGAGAACTTATCATAGACATAAATGCTCCTGGTACACCATGTCCAGTACAGTCAAAAGCCCCCAACAAATATTTGTCGTCTTCTAATTTTTTATACCAATAAAAATCTCCACTAACTACATTACGAGGACGAAAGAAAACAAATAAATCTGGAAAATCGGCTTTCATATTTGAAATTGCTGGAAGAACAGCTTTTTGGATATTATTTGCATAATAAATGCTATCCGTTATCTTTTTATGCTGAACTTGTAGCTGTGCGTATGTACTTTTTAGTGAGCTATTTGTAGTATCTAATTCCTCTATTAGACTTTCCATTTCTTGATTTGCCTCTCGTAATTTAGAAGTTCTGTTTTCTACTTTTTCTTCTAGTTCTATATTTTTTTGTTCTGTGAGTTTTTGTAGTTCTAAAAGTTGATTTTTTTCTAGTTCTTTTTGCTCCATTTCTTTTTGAGCAATTTGCTTTTTGATTGAATTAAAACGAGAACCCAAAGCAAAAGAAAACAAAAGTAACTGAATAACAACACCAACACCGATAGCATAACCAATATTTATAGCAGTTAAAAACTGAGAAACTATTATGGCAATCAGTATAGTAATGATTAAGAGAGAGTTCGCAAGTAAGAACCACCTTCCTCCTAATGCTCCTTTTTTCGTTTTATAAATAGAAAACACTAATAGAGAAGTATAAATACTGATAATACTAATGTTTCCTAGAGGTGCATAAGAAGAGTCTGAATAATAAAATGTGTTGTATGTGTAAATTGTAGAAGCTACAACATTAAATAGTATAAGGAAGATAATAACCTTTGTCCATTTGCTTTTAAGGCTTTCTTTGAAATATGCTAAAGAGAAAAGAACAAAAGAAATGATAGATAAAGGT
The DNA here is from genome assembly GCF_020630935.1 of Bernardetia sp. NCBI lineage: Bacteria > Pseudomonadati > Bacteroidota > Cytophagia > Cytophagales > Bernardetiaceae > Bernardetia > Bernardetia sp. The sequence goes on along the minus strand of NZ_JAHDIG010000070.1, from coordinate 10,676 downwards.
GTTAGAATATTTGAAATAAGACTGACATACCTTTTTTCCATTAAAAATTCTCTGAACAACATAGAGTAGAATAAGAACAATAGACCACCTATCAAAATTGAAAAACTATAAAAATAGTAGCTATAACTTTTTGTACTTATGGCAAGAAATAAATTGTAAAAAAATAAGCCAAATATAACCCCTACAACCAACATGTAGAAAATAGTATCGTTTAGAAACCTTTGTTCGTAAGAAAGTCGCTGCCTCATGTAAACATGCGATTTTGTTTTACCCATTTTAGGATACGGAATTATCTTTACATAAATACGTTCGGAAGTGCCAAATTTGGATATAGGTAAAAGAATATATTCACGTGAATACAAATAATTTGAAGGAGTATAAATTTTCCATTCGTTGTTTCTCTTTACATATAACACACTGTTTTCTGTTTTTGTATCAATGAGCCATTCTTCATCTGTTTTATTTTTTACATCAAAATAAGCCCAAACATATTTTGTGTTTTCAGTAATTTGTAAAACATCTGAAAATTGGTCTGTCATTTTACTAATTTCATCAATAGACAAATTACCATTTTTATCGTCATAATAACGTAAATATTTAGTTAGAGGGTAGGATGTCTTAGCATTATCTATAGTGATATATTTTTTCTCAAATTCTTGTGTGTTTTGAGCAAGTAAGGGACAAGAAAAAAACAAGACTACACAAGTAGTTTGGATAAAAAGAGCTAGGTTTTTAACAATAAGAGAATAGCATACTTTAAGGTATGACATAAAACAAATCAATATTTATGATAAGTAGGGCAAACGAAACTAATCAACAGCAGTAGGATATTATTTTTTGTTAAGTATTTATTTTGAACAGAGATAAACAGAGCAAGTAAAAGCAAAACAGTTTCAAAATTATATAAGGGGAATATTTTGATTGCTTTGTATTAGACTTAGAACCTATTTCTATTTTACCCAAAATATTGATTTTTAGTGAGTAATCAAAATTCAAGTTTTTGTCTTTATTGAATACTTAATCTGATGTTCTATGGCAAGATATAAATAAATTATCTCTTTTTATAGAAGGCTAGGTAGGAATTGTGTTCTGATATTTTATAGGTGTATGACAGGAATATATGATTTTTGATTTTAGTCATACGAATTACTCTTAAAAACATTATTTTCTTTTTTATAAAAAAACATATCCATTTGCCAAAGCATATCATCTTTTTTTCTTCGCATAATATCCACAATATCAGCAGGATAAAATCCTTTTTTATCTAAATATTGACAGAGTTCATAAAATCGAAGACTGTTTTGTGAACTATCTTCCTCATTCTTGACAATTTGAAAATTGTAGGCTTCAATGATGAGTAGTTCAGCTTTCTCTAAGGCTTTTTCTGCTCCTTCCAAAATCGGAATCTCAAAACCGTGTGTGTCTAGTTTGATACAAAAAGGAGGTTGTAGGTTATGTTTTTCTATTTGTAAGTCTATTGTCGTAACAGGAACAGTAATGCAGTTTTTTTCTAATTTTTCTTTAGAAGCCAACCCTGCATGTAAGTCGGAAGCATCAAAATAAATTTCTCCTTCCGAGTCTCCAGCAGCAGCCATACAGATTGAGAGATTGTCTTTTTTTGATTGAAAATGTTCTAAATCCTTACGGTGTCCTTCTTGTGCTTCAATTAGTAAATAATATGAATTTGGAAAGAATTGCATCGCTAACTCTGTCCACCTACCATCAGAAGCTCCTACATCTATAAAGCTTTTTGGAGAGGTATGTTTTGAGCTGCGTTCTAGTCCTCCAGCCATTGTAAGTGAGTTTCTGTCTATTTTATCAATATGATAGCCTAATTTATTAATAAAGGCTTTTAGAGAGCGTACTAATTTTTGTTTCAAACTGATGTAAATTATCCTGTTTCGATGAGAATGAATAGGCAAAATTAGGAAACCCTTTTTCAAACTCAAAACTAAAATATGTGGTCTTTCCTTTGAATTTATTAATTTTTGAAGATAAAAATTACAATAAAGTTTAAAAAAATATGACTTGGTAGTGGATTTTTACCATTATTTTAAGCAACTTTGTTTATTCGTATTCGGTATGTTTCAATATTATTTTTCTGCTTTTGCTAATAGTTGAAATGTAGCAAAAAACAATAAATACACGCTTGAATCCTTTCAAAGAAAATATAGTTTCTATTTTTAAAAAAGTCTATAAAAAAGATTTATCACAGAAAAAATCAGTAAAAAATTTCTTACAGTTATTTTTTGTGATGGTTTTGATGATGAATTGTTTTTTTATGATAGGGTTGTTTTCTGTTGCTTATGCTCAACAAAATATGTCTTTCGAACATATTACGATTGATGATGGGCTTTCACAAAATACACCCAATGTGTTTTTTCAAGATTCTCGTGGTTTGCTTTGGATTGGTACACAAGATGGGCTCAATATGTATGATGGTATAAAGTTTCATCATTATAAAAGAGCTGTCGATGATGTAAATTCCATTTCAGATAATCTTATTCTTTGCATTACAGAAGACAAACAAGGAAATATTTGGATAGGAACAGAAGGAGGTTTAAATGTTTTTGACTTTGCCAAGCAACGTTTTATCAGATACCGAAATAACCCTGTAGATGAAACAAGTATTATTAGTAATACAATTCGCTCTATTATTTGTGATAAAGATGGAGAAATTTGGGCTGGTACAGACGAAGGATTGGTACATTTTATTCAAGATTCCAAAACCTTTGAAACTTTTAGAGAAAAAGAACTTGATGAGTGCATTGTACGCTGTTTTTTAGAAGATAAAGAAGATAATTTATGGGTAGGTACAAATGCAGGTCTAGCTCTTTTTAATAGAAAAACAAAAAAGTTTGAAAAACGTGGTTTTAGACGAGATGCCATCAATGGAATCATAAGAGATAATTCTGGTCATATTTGGGCAGGAGGAAATGGAGGACTTTTCAAGCGTACTTTTACAGGAAGTAACCATATAGATGTCGTTCAGAACAGATATTTGAACATAAATAATCTATTTATTGATAGCAGAGGTTTACTTTGGCTTATGACAGATGATGGTTTACAATATCTAAAGCCTTGGTATAGTTCGCCTCGTTTACGTGTGATTCGTTCTCGTAATACAGACCCTTCTAGTCTTTCTTCGAACGATATTCTGACAATGTTTGAAGACAGAGCAGGTATTTTTTGGATTGGAACAAATGGTTATGGTATAAATAAGTTTGACAGAAACAGAATAAAATTTTCTACCTATAATGCTTCTCGTACAGGACTAAGTGATAATACAGTGCGAAGTATCTTAGAAGATAAGCACGGCATACTTTGGATAGGCACAGTACAAGGGTTAAATAAATATGAAGAGAGCTTAGAACAGGCTTCTGTAATTGGAATGCTGTATGGAAAAAGAGTTTATGCACTCTATGAAGACAATAAAAGTAGAGTGTGGGTAGGGACAATGAATAATGGAGTATATATTTTTGATAATAGAAATGCTAGTTTGGGAGCAAATTTTATACAGCATTTGACAACACGTACTGCAAAGGGGCTTTTGAGTAACTCAATACGAGTAATTTATCAAGATAAAGAAGGTACAATGTGGATCGGAACAGATAAAGGAGGACTTTCAAAATACGATGAAAATACTAAAACATTTACCACATTTACGCACGACCCAAGTCTTCCTAACTCACTATCAAACGATAGAGTACGAGATATTTATGAAGATTCAGACGGAACATTATGGATAAGTACTTATGGAGGAGGCTTAAATAAATTTGATGCAAAAAATCAAGTCTTTTCAGCATATAAAAGCAACGTAAATGATAAGTACAGTATAAGTACAAACCGTATTTATCCAGTTTATGAAGATAGCAATAACAATTTTTGGGTACTCACTTATGGAGGAGGTCTAAACAAACTAGATAGAAAAAGTGGAAAGTTTGTTCATCTTACAGAAGAAGACGGTTTGCCTAACAATGTATTGTATGGGGTTTTGGAAGATTCTAAAAAGAATTTATGGTTCAGCACCAATAGAGGAATCAGCAAATTCAACCCTAAAGATACCACATTTACCAATTTTGGTGTAGAGGACGGACTACAAGCCAATGAGTTCAATTCAGGAGCATATACAAAAGGCAAGTCTGGAATGATGTATTTTGGTGGTATAAATGGTTTAAATTACTTTCATCCTGATAGCATTAAAGGAAATAGCTATGTAGCTCCTTTATTATTTACAAACTTCCAAATCAATAATAAAGATATTGCTATTGGAGATAGTAGTGTCCTGCAAAATCATATTTCTTTAACTGAAAAAATAGAATTAAATCATACTCAAAATTCTTTTACTTTCTTTTTTGCATCACTACATTATTCCTTTCCTAAAAGAAATAAATATAAATACAAACTAGAGGGGTTTGATTCCGATTGGATAGAATCTGATAGAGGAGAGGCATATTATACAAACCTAGATGCAGGTACATATAAGTTTTTAGTAAAAGGGGCTAATTCTGATGGCGTATGGAACGAAGAGCCTATTTCAGTAGATATTGTAATTACGGCTGCATGGTACAATACTTTAGAAGCTAGAATTGCGTTTGTTGCTTTAATCCTCATAATTCTTTTCCTAATTTATAGATGGAGAATATGGAGAGTCGAACAGAAACGAAAGCAACTAGAAGAAAGGATAGCCCAACGTACGCAAGAGCTCACCTTAGAAAAAGAGAAAGTAGAGGAGCAAAATACTTTAATTGAATCTACAAATAAGAAGATTACAGATTCGATTCGTTATGCACAACGCATTCAAGATGCAATTATTCCTTCTGAAGAAGAGATGAAAGAGTCTTTTACCGACCATTTTATATTTTTTCAGCCTCGTGATATTGTAAGTGGAGATTTCTATTGGGCATGGAAGAAAAATGGAGTAAGCCAGTTTGCTGTAGTAGATTGTACAGGTCATGGCGTACCAGGGGCAATTATGTCAGTCGTTGGCTTTGCTATGTTAGAACAAACTACAAAGGTAAAATTAATTAATAAACCCTCTGAAATTTTGATGGAAATGAATGAAGGAATTGTAGATTGGCTCAAGCAAAACGAAGGAAATGTATTACATGAAACAGGCAAGATGTGGAAAAGTAGAGATGGTATGGATATGTCTATGATTAGCTTAAATAGAGAAAATTGTAGTATTGTCTTTTCAGGAGCAAAAAATCCACTTTTCTATACAGAAAATGGACAAGTGAAAGAACTGAAAGGAGATAGGTTTTCCATTGGGGGAACTCTTACTAAACAAAAGAAAAAAACATTTACAGATAAACATATAAAACTCCAAAAAAATGACATGATTTATCTTACCACAGATGGGTTTTTAGACCAGTTTGGAGGAGCAGAAGGTAGAAAGTTTACTAAAAAACGTTTTATAGAACTCTTAAATAAAATTCAGCATCTACCACTTGACGAACAACAAAATAAACTCAAAGAGAGCTTTATTCATTGGCAAGGACTACAACGTCAGATAGATGATGTACTGGTAGTAGGAATACGCATGTAAGAGAAAAATAAGCCTATTTTTTCTCTTCTAAATATATTTTGTTCGTCTTATTAAAAATCATAGTTTAACAACTTGACTCACAGTGTTTTGAGTTAAAAAAATATATTTTTTAACAACACTTTACGTAAAATTTTGTAAAAAACATTTTGTCTTAATATAAATTTTGATTTAATTGCAATCAGAAAAATTACCTTTTGTTAGAGTAATGAGGATAAATTTTAGTGTTTGATGAAACTATAATATGTTTTTGTTTGATACTTTATAATTTAAAAATTAGGATTTTTATATAAAAAGTATTAAATTTATAGTCCCCATCCCAACAATCAAAATTTGTCTGAATTAGAAGGCAAAAAGTGTTTTTATCTTTTTATTTTATGATAATTAGTTCGTGAAATTTATTTCAATATGTTTTGATTTGAATATCACAACTATAAAAATAAATACACCCTCCGAAAATTATTTTTCAATTTTTATCAAAAACAACAATTTACTCATGAAGAGAAAATTATTACTCAGTATGATGTTGATGTTCTTGCTGGTTGGTTCAGCTTGGGCACAACGAACAATTACAGGTACTGTAACCTCTGCTGATGGAGCTTTACCTGGTGCTACCGTTCAGATAAAAGGAACAACCCAAGGTACACAAACAGATATAGAAGGTAAATATACTATCACTGTCCCAGAGGGTAGTGATGTTCTTGTGTATCGTTTTGTAGGTTACAAAACTGCTGAAGAAACTATTGGAAACCGTACAGTTATCGATGTTACATTAGCAGATGAATCTTTAGAAGCTGTATTTGTAACAGGTTATACAGGAAACAAAACTCGTGAAGAATTAATTTCTGCTGTATCTGTAGTAGATGGAGAAGAAATAGCTCAAATACCACTGACTGATGTAAATCAACTTATTCAAGGTCGTGTTGCTGGAGCACAAACCACAAGTAGTGTAGGACAACCAGGTGTACCTTCTCAAATTAGAGTACGTGGTACAGGGTCAGTGGGTGCAAGTCGTAATCCACTTTATGTAATTGATGGAATTATTGTACAGGATTCTCCAGATCTTACAGCTATCTATCTGAATGATGGAGGTACTCAAACTTCATTGATTCAAGATCCATTATCTAATATCAATCCAAATGATATAGAAAATATTACAATTTTGAAAGATGCAACTGCAGTTGCACTTTATGGTTCTCGTGGAGCTAATGGTGTAGTTTTAATTACTACTAAATCAGGTTCAAAAGGTGGAAAAACAAGTTTCAAACTTAGTTCTCAGTATGGTACCACTACACCTAATTTTAATGGTTATGAAAACCTTTCAACAGATCAATTCATAGATTATTACTCGGAGGCTCTTGTAAATTCTGGATACCCTCAGTCAGTTATCGATGGAGAATTTCCTGCTGAGCTAAGAAGTGTTAATACAAATTGGATAGATGAAGCATTTCGTACTGGTACTACTCAAAGCCATAACTTATCTGCTTCAGGTGGAAATGAAAAAACTAATTTCTTTGCTTCAGCAGCTTACTTTCAACAACAAGGTATATTAATTGGTAGTGATTTTGAACGTTACTCTACTAGACTTAATTTGAATCACAAAACTAATGATAGATTATCTTTTGGTGTGCAATTAAATGTCTCTTACTCTGATAGGGTAAGTGCTTCACCAGGCAACCAGTTTAATAGTCCATTATTAGGAGCTTATTTAAATGTTCCTTTTGATTCTCCTCGTGATCCTATTACTGGTGAACTTGTACAAGGATTTGATTTTAGAGCTATTCCAGACAATTTTGTTCGTACTACTACGTTGAACAAAAGAAACAGTGGTACTTTCCGTACACTTGGAAATATAAATGGAAGTTATAAAATAGCAAAAGGATTGTCACTAGATGCTAAAGTAGGTATGGATTGGGTTAATCTTTCTGAAAAATCTATTACTGACCTTACTACTAATGATGGTGATGGTGATGTTGAGGGTGGAGGCATTAGAGGTCGTATATCTCAAGGTGTAACAGAAGTATTTACTCTTACTTCTCAAGCAATTTTAAGATATGAGCGTGTTTTTAATGAGGTACACAACTTTAATGTTCTAGTAGGTGGTGAAACACAATCTAATAAGAATAATAGTTTTGGAACTACAGGTACAGGTTTTTCAAATGGATTATTACTTACCTTAAACTCTGCCGCTGTTCCTGAAGGTGTTTTTGGAACAGGTAGTGATTATACATTTGTATCTTTATTTGCAAATGCTGACTACTCATATATGAATAAATATCGTCTGACAGCTAGTATTCGTAGAGATGGATCTTCTCGTTTTAGTGCAAATAATCGCTCTGCAACTTTTGCAGCAATAGGAGGTTCTTGGAGCATTAAAGAAGAAGCATTTTTGCAAGATGTAGATATCATTAATCTATTAAAAATTAGAGCTGGATATGGTATATCAGGAAATGCAAATTTTAGTACTCAAGCAGATGTAAATCCAGCTATATCAAATTTTCCTAGTTTAGGTCTATATAGTTTTTCAGTAGCTTATGATGGTCAACCTGCTGCAGTACCTACTCAGTTATCAAATCCTAACTTGAAGTGGGAAAAAACTGGACAATTTGATGTTGGGCTAGACTTTGGTATTTTAAAGGAAAGAATTAACGGTTCGATTGACTGGTATAGTCGTGAATCTGTAGATTTGCTCTTTGCAGTTCCTATTCCATCTACAACAGGTTTTACTACTCGCAATGATAATATTGGTAAAGTACGTAACAGAGGTGTGGAACTACAATTGGTTACTCGTAATATTGTAGGTGGTAAAGATGGTATCTCTTGGACAAGTACTTTCTTATATACTGCTAATAGAAATAAAGTTATCAAATTACCTGGAGGAGAAGATATTATTAATGGTACTCAAATTTATAGAGAGGGAGAACCTATTCGCTCATTTTACTTAAGAGAGTACCAAGGAGCTGATCCTGAAACAGGAGCTCCTACTTGGCTGACAGAAGAAGGAACTGTTACTTTAGACTATAGTGAAGCAAATCGTAGAATTGTAGGAAATGCTGTTCCGAAATGGTATGGTAGTTTTATCAATACAGTTTCTTATAAGGGGATAGACTTCTCAGCTCTTCTTTACGTTGTACAAGGAAATAGTATTTACAATAGCACTCGCACTATTACAGATTCAGATGGTTTTTACTATGGATTCAATCAATCAGCTGCTACTCTTGAAGATCGTTGGCAACAACCAGGTGATATTGCTAGTCGTCCACAAGTTCTAGTAGGTGGAAATGGAAATGCTCGTTCTACTTCTACTCGCTATTTGGAAGATGGGGCTTATATTCGTTTGAGAAATGTAACTTTAGGTTATACTCTTCCTACAAGTATTCTTTCTAAAGCTAAATTGACTGGTGTAAGAGTGTTTGTGCAAGGTACAAATCTTTGGACTGCTACTAATTATACAGGATTTGATCCTGAGGCTGATGAAAGTGGAACTGAGTTTTTCCGTTATCCAAATGGAAAATCATTTACATTTGGTATAGATATTTCTCTATAATATTTAAAAATGTTCTATGAATTTTATTATAGTTCATAGGACATTGTTTTAACACAAGAATAAAACTTCATAAAATAATGGCTATAAGAAAATATATAATGACAGCTTCGTTGGCTGTAACTTTACTTGTTACAACTACTAGTTGTGATGATTTTTTAGACGTACAACCAGAACAAGAACTAAGTGATGATCAAGTATTTAGTTCTCTAGATGCTGCTGAGTCTGCAGTTTTAGGAATGTACGATAGAATGCAAACTCTTGAATACTATGGGCGTAATGCAATAGTTATCCCAGATTTAATGGCAGATAACACTCTTATTACTCCAGAAAATTCAAATAGATTCATACCTTTTTATTCATATAATATCGTAGCTACTTCAGGTGATGTTAGAGACCTATATACAAGAGCGTACCAAACTATCAAAGCTGCTAATAATATTCTTCAGAATATTGATAATTTGGAAGCAAATGGTGCTGAGAATGAAGCTAAACGTAACTCTTTAAAGGGAGAAGCTTTATTTGGACGTGCTATAGCTCACTTTGATTTGGTTCGTCTTATGGGACGTCCTTATATAGACGATAATGGAGCTAGTCTAGGTGTGCCTTTAGTTCTAAGTTCAGAAGATGAATTCAATGGACGTGCTACAGTTGCTGAAGTTTATGCACAAGTAATTGCTGATCTAGAGGCGGCAGTACCATTACTTTCATTCACTTCTCCATATCGCATTTCAGATGATGCAGCTAATGCTTATCTTTCAAGAGTATATCTTTACAAAGGAGATAATCAAAAGGCTATTGATGCTGCCAATAAAATAGGAGGGTTTGAACTTCTTTCTGGAGAGGCATATGTGAACTCTTGGGCTAGTTCTGGTTCTTCAGAAGAAATATTTACTTTGAAATTTGTTGCTGCTGAAAATAGAGGCGCAAATAATTTGGGTAATATATTTGTACCTGCTGGTTATGGAGATGTTCGCCCTACAAATGATCTAATTAATATCTATCCTGAGGGAGATATTCGTCTAAGTTTTATTAGACCTGAAGATGGAGATGAGTACTCTTTCAAATTTGGAGGTGAAAGTGGAATATTTGGTTTATCTAGCCCAAGAATTATTCGTTATGCAGAAGTGTTACTAAATAGAGCTGAGGCTCAAGCAAAATTAGGAAACTTTAGTGCAGCTTTGGCAGATGTAAATTCAATTCGTGTAGCTAGAGGTGCTTCTGCTCTTAGTTCAGTTACTGTAGATGATATCCTTGAAGAAAGAAGAAGAGAACTTGCTTTTGAAGGACATCGTTTGTTTGACCTTACTCGTAATGGAAAAGGTGTAAACAGAATTGAAAACTCTAATTTAGCAGGTGCTCCAAGTGAAATTGGTTTCAATGACCCTAAAATCATTTTACCTATTCCTGAACGTGAAATAGATGCAAATCCTGTTTTAGAACAAAATCCAGGTTATTAATATCTGATTCGTGAATTAATATCTCTAAAACCACTAAGAAATCAATTTCTTAGTGGTTTTTTTATGATTTATATGGCACTATATGATTTTAGTTGCAAAATCGTAAATTAGGGATTAATTTTCAATT
>NZ_JAHDIG010000069.1 GCF_020630935.1 Bernardetia sp. | reverse complement strand
ATAAGTCCTAAATTTTCTAACGTTTGCACAATTTCCATTGTCGTTGCCATACTGGATAAATTTTGTTTAGCTACTGGTGTAGCTCCGTAGAAAGCTAGTTTATTTCCTTCTTTTGCTTCTATTAAAGTTCGGAGTATTGGTGCAACACCTGTTTGTGTCTCCCAACTTTCCACTCGGACACCGTTACTAACTTCTCCCCCTATTCCTGTGTCTTCACGAGGTTTTCCATCTCTAAGCAATAAAGCTCTAGGCACTTTACTCAAATCATTTGCAACATTAAGGGCATCTGTTCCCGACACTATTAAATCTTGTGTAACACCATTCAAAGTAACACCTGTTAATTTTTGTATTGCAGCATTTTTACCTATTAAATCCCTTTCAAAATTTATAGTAGCTCCAAAAGTAGCAGATGTATAAGGAGAGCCTTGTGCATATTTTAACACAACGGAATTAATCGCTCCTATTTCAGCATAGTACGCATTTAGTTCAATGCTTGAATTGCCAAACCCCAAACTTCCTCCAATTTTAGGAATTGTTGCAACACCACCATTTGATACTGCCATTAATAGGTCATCGTCAGAGTTTCTAACTTCTAAAGCATTTCCAGCTAAAGCAGACAAAGATTTTATAACAACACTTCCCAAAATAGAAAGTAGCCTATTTTTCCAAAGAAAAAAGGCATCTCCAACGATTTTCCCTAAAGCATTTTTGTATTGAACAGAACCCTCTTCGCCTTGTACTTCGGTGATATTATCGGCTGTGAGGTCATCTGCTCCAATACCACCTATCCTAAAATTTATAAATTCTGCTAAATAATTGATTGTATCAGCAATAGTTGCGCCTGTACTATTTCCATCTACATCTTTTATATCAGAAAATAAAAATTCTGTTTGATAACCGAATAAAGGATTTACAATACTTATTCTGTTTTGCTCGGCTCGTGTTACTTTGAAATTTCCTGTTGGGAAAGTTTCGATAACTGTTCCGTCATCTTTTGCAAAGATGACGCTATTGAACTCGTTTTTGTATATTCTCATAATTTACATAGATAATGCTGGTTGATAATTTTGTTGTGTTGTATCGGCTTCTGAAACATTCCAATTTTCATTATAAAAATTGTATGTTCCTGTACCGAATCTTCCATCTACTTCGGCTATTCCCTTATCAGTAACATTTACGATAACATCTACTTCATGTGTGAGTTCTTGCGAACCTCTAAAGACACCACCTTTTGTTACTTGACTGACAAACCAAAGTCCTTTATTTTTATTTTCTTCAATAAATCTCACAAAGTCATCTAATTTCCATCTCATTTTATTGATAGAATCTATAATGATAAAATCATAATCATCAAGATTCAACCCTTCAAAATCTTTTGTGTAATGTACGTTGTGATGCCTTCCTACTCTCATTATTCTATCATTTAGAGTATCAGCAAGTGTTTTATTATCAATCATTTCCTCTGGAGAAGCATAAAGAACTTTTCCATGTTCTGCTAAATCATTTGCAAAATCAATGAGTAGTGTACTTTTACCCATTTTTGGCAGACCATAAATAAAGCCTTTGGTAGAACGTCCCATATTTTGCAGACCAGTACCGTTATACTTTTCTGGAAGTATAATTTTAGGATAGTCATTTTTTACAATATCAAATCCAGAAAGAGCTTGTCTTGCAATCGTGCCTCCTGCTCCTGCTACTGCTCCCACAGTTGCATTGACTAAAATATCTTTAACTTCAAAGCCATCAAGGTTTTTTCTTTTCTTGGTACGACTACGTGGACGTGCTTTTCCTAACCCACTTAGTCCTCTAAGTTGTGCCTGTGTAGCTTTGATTGTCGAAGAATTTCGCTTTGCAGCTTCTAAAGTCTTGATAGCTTTTTCTATCTCGTCAGAATATGGTTCATTCTTGGTGTCTAATTTTTTTAGACGAGAAAGAAGTTTATCATGACTGACAGAGAATTTTTTATTTTGAGCATTGTAGAACTGACGAAGCAATCTATTTGGTAGGGCCATTTTAGCTGTCATATAGGGTTCTAAAATGTCGCTTCCTTCTTTGTTGAGAGAAAAAGTAATTTTTTTATAGTCTGAATTTATCGCATCTACAAGACTATTAGCTACATACTTGATAGCTGTTGCGTGGGTAGATGCTGCACGTATTTCCTCAGCATCAGCAGCTTTATTAATTTTTTTGAGTAGGTTTTCTAAGCTCTTTACCTCCTTAGATTTACCTATCATTCGTAAAAATGAACGAATAAAAGTAATAGCGTAGTGGCTTTCAGTTGTTTTTTTAGGTGGAGTTGTCTTTTTAATAGGCACTACCTTTGCTGACTGGGGACTTTTTTTTGCTTTTGCCTTTGTAGGAGTTTTTTTCGAAGATATTTTTTCTTCGGTAAAGGTAACTTGCAAAAACTTTTTTGGTGTAATCAATGCACCATCATGAACAATTCCTTTTTTATGTTCGATAATAGAATTATCATAATTATCCATTCCTTGATAATTTTCTAAATTATCAGATAAATAGTCTTCCAATTTACTAACTACATTCGGTGCATGATATTCAATACGATAAGCACTACCACCAGAAAACCTTTCAGTTGATACTTTGACCTTTGATATAGTAGGAAACTTTTCTAAAATATGTTTTTTAAGAAGATGTGATTGTTTCCTAGCTGATACTCTTTTAGCTTTGGGTTCATTTTTCCCCTTTTCTTGTTCAGCTAATTTTTTGATAATCTTTTTGTACAAGGAATCAGTAGCATTTTTAATAATCTCACTCTTAAAATAAAGTTCTTTGAAACCTTCTGTTTTTTCTTTGAGGGTGTTATAACTTTTCTGATAATCTTGTGGAAGACTATTAATTTGTGCCGTTGTAAGTGATTGTAACATAGTTTTTTTATGGTTATAGTTAAGCAACTGCTAAACCTTGTAGGTTATCAATATCTAGTAATAAAATTTCTATTTCAGCTTCTGCAATCTTTAGCTTTTCAGCTTCGGAAAGCTCATTTTTTGACTGTTTTTCTATTTGAACCGTTCGTATTGAATCTGACTTTTGCTCTGTTCTAAGTTTCCAAATTTTATGCTTTGAAGTGAATATTTTTGTTTTAGAATTATTCTGAAATTCCTCAATAGTATCTAGGATTTCATTAACATATTCTTGATTCCCTTCTTTTACATTTTTGGACAAAGTATTGTAAACACTGTTCTTAAAGCTGTTTTTGTCCCAACCATTATTTTTTATTTCTGTAATGGTTTTTGTATCAAAATCAAATTTGTAATTCATAGATAATGAACTAAAAACCTTATTGAATAACTTGCTTTTGGTCTTAGATTGCTGTTTTTTATTGTCAGATTTTATTTGTTCTTCACTTCTGTTGTTGAATATTATATTTTTAAGTCTTGGTTCAATACTGCTAGAGAGTTTTACTAATTTATCAGTAGCAGTATCTAATGTTTTGTTTCTTCGGTTAGCTTGTTTATTATTTCTTTTACTTCTTCCTGTGATAAGCCAAGAACTTGTCCCTGCTCCTGCTCTCAATTCATTCATTAAAGCATTTTTGTATTCAGTTTTATAGCTCATAAGCTCATTAAATACTGCTTCTTTTTGAGTATCAGTAAGGTTATCATCATCATAATATTTGTTGTACAAATACTTCAAATGACTAACATAATACAATCTAGTTGATGCAGCTCTACCATTGGCATCCCTTGAATAATGTTTGAATGATTCAACAGCCGTTTCCCAATCAATATCATTACTGGAAACAGAAAGAGGAGTAAACTCTTTTTCTAAGATATTTCCATCTTTTTTGGAAGTTGCAATGATGCGATTTTCAGCCTTTTCAGCTTCGGATAGTTCGTTTTTCGGTTGCTTTTCTATTACAAAATGCCAACTGTTAAAAAAAGTATTATCAGTACGAGGTGTTACTTTGAAATTATCGCCTTCATAGACTACATCAACTACATTCTCATACAATTCTTTATTGATTCGCTCTTTACCTCCAAACTCTGACCTAAAAATATAACCTACTGTTTTGGGATTTAATTTTTTAACCTCCACCCAATAATTGCCATAGGACGCTTTTAGCTTTACGTAACGAGCATTTTTTAAATTTTCCTTATTGTAAATAATTGCTCCATTTTCTTGTAAGTCTTTCAGCTTTTTTACAAGAAAAGCCTTCTCTTCTATTTTTTCAGTATATTGGTCAAAATAGAGTTGAGCTTTTAAAATATCAGTTTTATTCTCTTCAACATCGTCAAGCTGTGAAACTTTCTCTATGTAATTTGGCAACCAAGAATCTAATTTTTTTATAGATTTCTCTACTTCTTTTATTTTTCTTTGCAAGAAGGATAAGTCTGAATATTTTTCAAATTCAGCAGTTTTTGAAGCCGAATTTGCTTTATCTATGTAGTTATTAGATTTTTCATATTCTCTAATCCCCTCATCGTAGTCTCTAGCAACTTTACTTTTATGGTTCGCAAAGGCACGTCCTTGACTACTATTCGTGATTGGTTGAGTAAGCCAACTCCAATCCTTTCTGTATCTGTTGAAAGCAGACTGTAAATTTTTCGCTTTTTGAGTAGCTTTTTCTGACTTTTTCAAAAATCTATCTGCTCTACTCTCTGCTTTTTCTTTTTTGGATTCTATTTGCTGCTCAAAGGTCTTACGCTCTTCTTTTTTATCAAGTGTAAAACCAAATTTCTTAATAATATCAAATGCTATATTCGGAAATTTACCTCTTGAAATCCACGCACTTTTACCTCTACTAAATAGAAAATTTCTCTTTATATCTTGTTTTTCTGAACTAGACAAACTTTTATAGTCTTGATAATCAAAACTCAATTCAGCTTTTCCGTCGGAATTGATTTTATAAGTTCTTTCTGGACTTTTAGTACCGTTCAAACCACTCAACCCATCAATATCCATCATCAAAATTTCTATTTCGGCTTCTGCAATTTTGAGCTTTTCAGCTTGA
This sequence comes from Bernardetia sp., assembly GCF_020630935.1. Classification (NCBI taxonomy): domain Bacteria; kingdom Pseudomonadati; phylum Bacteroidota; class Cytophagia; order Cytophagales; family Bernardetiaceae; genus Bernardetia; species Bernardetia sp. The sequence continues at coordinate 18,440 of NZ_JAHDIG010000069.1, read as the reverse complement.
TTTTCTTTTGTCTGAAACTTTCTCCACAAAAGTTTTCCATTTTTCTGACCGAATCTGTAACCAGCTTGATAGCTTTTTTGAATTTCATTTTTTTTGTAACTATCCGACGACAAGGGCAGTTTAGTCATTTGTTTAGTCATGTAATTTTTAGCTAAATCAGCTTTTTTATTGGCATAGGCTTCTATAAAAGATTTTTCGCTTTCGAACTCTTCTGGTTGAGGGAGATTAGATTTTGTTATTCCACTCAATCCATCAATATCCATCATCAAAATTTCTATTTCAGCTTCTGCAATTTTGAGCTTTTCAGCTTCGGATAGTTCCGTTTTTTGCTGCAACTCTGGGTAGTCTTTCAAAACATTTTGAGGTACGGTTTTTCCTTCGGAAAGTGCTTTTTTGATAATTTCTTTATGCTCTTCTACTTTCTTATTTATTTCCTTTTTATTTAAAAAAGCCGTTGGAATTGAAGATTTCCATTCTTTTAAAGTCATTTGCCAATCTAGTTTCAAACTAGGATAGGCAGCTAAAACTTTATTGGGAACATCATATCCTAATTCCAAACATTTTTGGATTTCTTGTTTTTGTGTTTCTCTTAATAACTTTAGCACAAAGTTGTAGGCTGATTTTAGACTAGCAAATTGTTTGTCATGACCTCCAACAACAACACGATACCCTGTTACTTTTCTGTTTGCTGGGTTTCTTAGTCGCCAAATATCTATTGTTACACCAAATTCATAGGACGGAATATGTAGCAAATCAATGTTACTAAATTGTCGCCCCTTCTTAATTAATGCTGTGGTAATCACATTTTTGGTCCAAAAAGTATTACAAACCTCATCTTTCTTTTTCGGCTGCAACTCTGGATAGTCTTTCAAGACATTTTGAGGCACAGTTTTTCCTTCGGAAAGTGCTTTTTTTACTTCATATTCATGACGTTCTTTTATCAGTTCAGTAGTAGTGTTTAAAGCAAATTGTCTAGCTTCTCTTCTTGCAAGATAGGCAGATTGTTGTTGCTCTTCGGACAATCGCTTATACCTTAGTTCTTTTTCTACTTCATCATCTACTTTAATAAACTTTTGAAAATCCTTTTTCCATAAATCATCAGCATGTAGGTATTCCTTAAAAGTCATTTCATAAGGCTGTTTCTCTACTTTTTTCTTATGTATGGAAGTAGATTTTTCTTTACGTTCTGTGAAGAGAGTATATTTTTTATCTAAACCACGTCTTAAAAACTCTTCATTTGCATTATTTACTAACTCCTTTTTTCCATATTGAGAAAGCACATGTCTATCTCCATTATTTGTTTTTGGAAAAATACTATCTGAAAGCATGGTGTTTGCTGCAAGCGTATATTTCCAAAGTGTTATAAATTCTGCATCTGATAAGTTTCTTGTTTTTTGCTTATCCCAAAGTACACTATTACCATGCTTTTTAAAAGTATTGATAGAAACAGGTAGTTTTACAGTAATGGTCTTTGTCTTAACCACTCCCTTTGAGTTCATATCACTCTTAATTCCGTACTCTTTTTTCTTACTTTTCCACCAATCAAACATAGCATCATCGTCTCCATCACACTCACACCAATCAATTCCACTCAATCCAAAAGATTTATTAATAGCTTCGGATTTAGGTAAGGCTTTTATTTTTGGTTCTACTAGAGTAGCTTCTTTGTCAGTTGCATAGAAAGCATACTTTTTAAAACTATCTACAATACTTTTTTGTGTTTTTCCTTCACTAAAAATTTTAGCTAGTTCTAATTCTAGCTTGGTATATTTTTCTTGTGGAGAAGGCTCAAAAGTGGAAGGTTGATTTTTCCACGCATTAAAACTAAGATTGGTTTGTAGTAGCTCATAAGCTGCACCAATGGCATTACCTACTTCTTTGGTAATAGAATGATTGGACTGCTCACAATCGGAATAACAATGCACCTTCAAAACATACAATAAGGCTTTTTCTATTCCTCTCTGTGTATGGTGTGGAAGATTATTAAATTTCTCACTTGTTTTTGGGTCAGTAGATTGTTCGAAAACAAATTGCAGTAGAAACTGGCGAACAAACTCTACTCCTTTGGCATTGGCTTCTCCGTTTTTAGTTAGATTTTCTAGCTCATCCTTTCGTAATACTTTGGCACGGACAAAATAAGTAAGAGCTTTTGAGTTACGTATAATTTCAGAAAGAGAATCATCTTTTTTGTCATGACGTAAGAGAGCTTCAATCATTTTGGCTAGTTCCGTTTCTGGAATACGATTTACTTTGGCTTTTGTATCAGAAGTTTCAGAACTAATGGCTTCTAAATCTTTGGCTTGAAACTGACCTAACTGGATAAACTCGTCATCAGATACATCTACAAAACGAATCAGAACTGGCTTTTTGAATTTGGCTAATTCTTTTTTTATAGTGCGTGCTGAAAAACCCAAAAAGTTAGCATTACAACCTTCCAAGAAATATTCTTTGTAGATTTTGCCATTGGGTTCTAAGGAATAATAAATTTTTAGTGTGTCTCCACGTCCGTTGCCTTGTATTATTTCTCCTCTCAAATTAGCTATTGGTGCGCCTGTATAAGCGTTTGCACCTTCAATAATTTCAGAAGGACGTAAATTTCTAGCTATCAGTTGAGGTGTTTCTCTACCACTTTGGGACGTACTACGGTTTCTTGGTTGTGCTTCTGGTAAGAAGTGTAAAGGATTCTGAACGCCTGTACTGTGGGAAGGCTGTAAACTATCAGCTTCAATAATACCGTAAAAACCTTTTACAATACGATTAAAGGCAAATGAAATAGTTGTTTCTTTGCCTTTGAGGATTTTCTTGATTTTAGGTTGGCGTTTATAAGTCTTGCCATCTTTTTTCAAGATTCCTTTTTCTCTGATATTATCGTAGGCTCTTCCTAAAGTCATAATTACATTCTATAATAATTCACAGTTTTGTAGATTCCTTTTTTTTCAGATTGGCGTATTGCCTTCCAAAATTTTCGTTTTATCCGTTTGGACTTCCTTTTAGATTTGCAGACAGCACATTTACATGGACGAAGTTTTGAACCAATATTTCTTAGGTTGTTTTGCATATTGTTAAGTCAGTTGAAAAGCGTTATCATAACAGTAAGCAATGCCGTTTTGAACAACAACAGAAACAGGCATAGACTGGGTTCTTATACCAAACTCTAAATCTATTTTTGTATTGAAATAGTCTTGTGATAAGATAGTCAATGTCCAACCTCCCACATTTCCAACATAAAATCCATCTGGAAGAGAAACTACTCCTTTTGATTTTACTACTGGTGTTGGAAGTTCTTTTAAACCATTTACAGTTTGAGGTGGAATTGCTGAAATTCGTCCAACAAATTTTTTAGATTCCCACTCATTCATTTTAGCGTATGCAAAATAATTTCCTATCAATCCCATTAAAGCAAGACCTATTGCTGTATTGGCTTTTGTTGAGTTACCATCTTTGTTTGAAAAATAATGATATACTCCTACTGGTGGAAAAAGAAATGAAAGTATTGCACCTCCTGCACTTAGTTTGTCTTGTTTTTTTTCTGCCATTGTAATACTAATTTTTTAGATGATTTCTTACTCGTTTTTTTTGTGATTTTGAAGATGCTTCAAAGCACAGAAACACTGTAATTTTTTATAACATCTTTTCCAAAATTGCATTTATGGGATGTTAAATACTATACTAAAAGCAGTGTTTTAGAATTTTCTTAAAAAGCTACTTTTTGAATCAAAAACTTACTTATTATTGTATAACCTTGCTGCTCGCTGTTGTGCCTTACTCCAAGAAAGTTTTGGCATTCGTTTTCTGACTTTTTTTACTTCTACTACTTTTACATTTCGCATTTCGTAACCAGATTGATGTTGAAGTGCTTTAGCAGATTTATTAATTGCTTGTATTGCCTTCAAGCCTTTGTTTCCTTTAACTCCAGATAGAGATTGACTTTTTTTACTCTTCTTACTGTTTATAATAGCAAAGACTACAATAAGTAAAATAGCTCCTACAACAGTCGGCATAACATATTTATAATCCATTTAAGCTGCGTTTATATAATTGATAATTTCTTTTCGGTACACAAATGCACTAAGTGCTACACCTGCGTACAATGTTCTTCTAGCTAGTGTTCTTTGTTGCGCTCTCATGTCAATCAGACCATACAAGAAATGATTGCCGTATAACTGTCTGTGTTTTTCACACAATGACATGAAAAAATTATAATCTTGAATATTAGCAAATACTTGACACCCTGCGCTCCATCTATCCACCACTTTTGTTGTACCAACATCTTTAGCATGATGAATATTTATTCCAAAATATCCTGTATATAGAGTGCCATTGTAGAAATCTAGGATAGCGTTTCTGTCGTAGTCTCTACGGATGTTTACTTGTCCCTTTTGGACAAGTGCTTTGTATCTACCTTGATGTAATCCAATTTGGTAAGCGTATTGTCCTTGTTGCAAAATCGCTGTTCCTTTTGGCGTGTATGGATTTTCTAACCAAAATGTTCCTGCATCTGTGGTACAAGGAAAGTTATATTCTACTACTCTACCTTTTGCATCATAGTAGAAAACATAAATAGTATCATCAAACTTATTAGCACGAACAGAAGGAGAACGCAAACCGACAATATTAAGCTCATAAGGTCGTGTGTTCACTTTCCATCCACTTCGTAACAATGCTATTTCACTTGGACGATACATTCTGTTTTATATTACTCCTTGTTTAATCAGATACTTAGCCAAATCAGTCTTTTTGAACACACTGCAATCAGCACTTGAAGGATTTTCTTGACAGCTTTTGATTTTATCTGCAATAATTTTATTTGTCATTCTATTAGGCTCACGCAAAACATTTTGGTATATCGTTTCTGGGTCAGTGAGGTTTTTAACCTGAACAGCAGCCTGTTTAAGTTGCTCACTGGCTTTTTCTGCCGTTGCAAAGTCTCCTTCTGCTATTGCTCTCTGTTTTTGCTTCTCGTAGTAAGAAGCATTTTGGTTTATGGAATCTGTCCATTTTTCCTTTATACCTTGCTCTGCAAACTCTTCGATACGAGACAAAGGCTCTTCGTCCTCCAAAATTTCATCTTCTAAAAAAGCCCCACTACGAGATGTAGCTTGTTCTCCTTTTTTCTTATTAAAATACCTGTATGCTAGAAATGCAGCCACAAGCACAAAAATAGCAGTACTAATACCAATAGTTATTTTAGTTCCTCTTTTCATTTTTTCTTTGCTTTTGAAGTGGAAGGTTTATTTTTCTTACCTTTTTTCTTGTCGTAATACACTTTTCCACCAATAGCAAGAAGGATAAGCAACAGAGTTGCACCAGCTAACCAAATCCACTTTTTATTACTTTCTTCTGTACTTTTTGGTAGCACGTTCAATGAATCCATAATACTTTTTTCTGTATTAGAATAAGTCATTTTTGGATTTTGAGCGATTTGATTTTCTTTCTTAATCAAATTTTCTACGGTATCTTTTACTAAAAGATTATTCCCTTCTACAATATCAACAACGCTACTTTGTGTCTCTCCCTTGATAGGATTACTTGTTCTATTTGCGATTGTAACAGGGTCTTCCGTAGGTGTATTGTAAAAATTAAACATGTTTTCTTCTTTTGGTTTGTCTGGAATATTAAAAAGGACTTGGGCTCTTTGATACTCTTTGTCAGTCATTGGGATTTCTCTATCTCTGATTCTCTCAATAGCTATATAAACCATCACACTAGATACCTCTGGCACTCGTCCCATCAATAAGCGTTTTATCAAGTTGAGTTCTTTAGCTATACTATCAAACACTTTCGGAAAAGCAGAAGAACTACGCATATTGTAAATATTCCAACCTGCTTTTGCTTGTGAATCATTGGGTAGAGAAAAGGTATAACCTTCTTTCTTTGCTCTATCTACATATTCACGCCATTCATGAGCAGCATAGGCTTTGCCAATAAGTTGGTTAAAATAAGAAGGAAACAAGCCAATTTGCATTCCTTTCAAAATGTATTTATCAGCAGCGTTGTACTGATTAATCACATTTACAGAACCTAAGGTCATTTTTTACCTCCTCCCTTAGTATCTATTTTTCTTTTCTTTCCAGTAAAATAAAGTGTACTTCCTATAAGTACCCCTAAAAGAACTACACCACCTACTACCATTAATTCCATTTTATATTTTTGAAAAAATGCTTCGTCCGTAATCGGTTGAATATCAGTAATCTTACTTTCATCTATCTGCATAGCTTTTGACGTGCCTGTGCTTGTTGTAGTGAAAGTGGGTTCATTTTTTTCAGTTACTGGTTTTGGTGCAATAACATCTTTTATCCCTTCCTTTAGTTTGTCAAAAAGTCCCTTTTTCTCTGGTTCTTCCGTTACTATTGGTGTTGGAAAATTTGTATTTGTTCTGCCGTTGGCATACACGCTACATTGTTCTGTGCCTACATTGTAGGCATTTCCATCGGTAATACACCTTTCAGCGTCTTTTCGTTTTCTTGCATAAGCAGAAATCCACGGTTGTCGTCTGCTCACACTTTGAGATTGGTCAGTAAGTTTTTCTAACTCTTTTTTGTACAACCCTAAAAAAACATCTTCTAATTTAGTTCTGCTTTTCTTTTCTAAGTGAGGGATGAGCGAACGTAATTCTGTAATACGTTCTACCATATCAGAGCTACGTACTTGATCTCGCAGCGCACTCATAGCCATTTTGTCTTCAAATGCTTGCAAATCTGCCCAAGAAGTAGTGGGATATACATAACCCAAAGTTCCTATAACTGCTGTATTCATAATTTATTAAAAGTTTTTGAGTATAGTTATCATTTTTTCATCTGGGTAACAATCTGCTTTATCAGCACGATAGGAATTATGTGTCCAGATACCACTTTCTCCATTCAAGGCACGCTCCGAAACATCCCACATGTCAGCGTTGTAGTCAAGTGTAATTTTTTGGTGTTTTTTATTTAGATATAAAGCAAGTTTTCTAAAGGATTCTAATTGTGCATCCGTGTAACGTTGATAGAATTTGAAATTACGATACGGCTTTTCTAATTCAATAGCTGTCTTTCTATCTACACGCAAGCCTCCTGCTTGAAAACCTCCATGTTTCCAAGCTCCAGCAATGTAGAGTTGCCCTTGCTTTTCTACTAATCCACCCCAAGACACAAATTCAATTCCAATACAACCTTGATTTAATTTTGTATTACGTGGGTCTTTGATGCCTAAGTGATGCCCCCAAAAATTGAAAGGTATAAAGAGAAATATTTTACCATCAATGTCAATTACATAGGTAGTAGCAATTCGTTTTTTACCTTTGTCAGTCGTCCACCAATTCCAAACTCCTTTTGCACCAGAAACAGGATTTGAAACTGTATGATGAGTACAAATCTGATTCTTTTCTGTGTCTTGGTGGATATATTCGTTATGTGGTAGAAACATCTCAATAATCTCTATATCCAACACCGAAGGAATAATTGTAGGTGGCTTTATGACTTCTTTAGGGGCATCGTCATCTAGTCCTATGATTTTTTTGATACGTCAAAAGGGTCAGATTGTGCCAATGCTGCCAAAGTAGGGTACTCCGTACTCTTTTCTGCTAGTTCAATAGCCTTATCAAAGTTTGGTTTTTCATTTTTGGAAGCTAAAAGTTCTTTCCTGTACACTTTAGCAACTTCTATCTGCGCTCTAAGCTCTGTCGCTTCGGCTTCGGATAGTTCCCTTTCTTTGATAAAGTCCTCAATCTCGTCTGCCCACTCTCCAAAAAACACCTCCAAAAACTCTGGACGATATTTTCGCATGATAGTTTTGATTTGTTTTCCATTGTTAGGGTCTTTGTCAGTCATTGCCATTGCTCCTTCCATTACGACCCTAGACATTAAAGAAAATGTATCTGTTTGGGTAGCTCTCTCTTTGATGTCCAGTAAAAGTGGAAGAATCCAAAGGGTAAATGCTCTTTTGATGAAATTATTTTTCATAGTTGGTTGAAATTTTAAGTTGGTTGAATAAAAGTTTATAGCACAGTTTATTTTTTGAGTTGATATTCTAGTTTCCGTATTCTCTCTTCCATCTCATCTATTGAATTGGAATGCTCACGGTCAGTTTCTTTGTATCTACTAATTTCATTTCTGAAATCTTCGTATGTAAATCTATTTTGCGTCCTTGATTTGATAATTTCCAATTCAGCTTTTACCGATTTTTCATATTCTCTACGCTCGTCTCTATCTTTATTGTAAGCTGCTGTCATTTCGTCTTTATAGTCGTCAAAATCATCTTTCAAATGTTCATAATTTGCTTCTTGCTTGACATTATCTATAAGTCTTGTTGCAACCCAAGCAGCTACTCCAAATATTACTAATACAAGCAAACCCATGAACAATTCTTTTGCTCCTACCACAAATCCATTATTTGAATTTTGTGAAGATGTTTTATCGAATCGCTCATCTAAGAGTTTTCCAAACATTTCAGCAAACTTTTCTTCCTTTGAAAATGGCATAACTTATATTTTTTATATAGCTTGTGCGTGTACATTTCTTGTTTCTACAACAAGTAAATTTCCTGCTACATCTTGCACAAAAGCTAGTTCGTTATCATCTGTATAGTCTAGTAAAACACCTATATCAACACCACGAGTTACATAATCTATTCGATTAAGGTTTTCGTCAAAAATATTTGTTCCGTTGATTGTTTTTACTAGATAATGTGTTTCATCTACACCATTTAGTCCGTTTACTCCCCAGTCTCCTTCGGTAGCCCACATATCATTATTGTAAGTAAAACCTCCATTAGAAGCATTTTTACTTGTAAAAGAAACACCTAATGCTTGACTAAATATTTCTCTAATTTTTCTAGCGTTACCACTTGGGTCAAAAGTTACAATACCACCAAAATCAAAATCACTTACAATAGATTTCCCTGTTTTGGATTGGTAAATAGTTGCTATTTGGACAAGTTGAGATTGTGTCAAACCTGTTATTTTTCGCAAAATGCCAGCATAATCTACACTCAAATCATCGCTTTCATCTACGATATATTGAGCAATACTTTGAACATTAGTAGAATTGCTTATACTTCCACTTGAAGCCACTGCACTATCTAACACAGTTTTAAATTCTGTGATTTTAGAAAGGGGAACAGGGTAAGGGATGTTAAATTTATCTACACCAATTTTGGTTTCATTACCAAAATCGCCATCGTAAACACCTGTATTAGAGTTATATGTAAGAGGCATAGAATAACCTTTTATTTCTCTCAAATACCTTTGCAGTGTAATAACTGCATTTCCTTTATCTCCTTTTTTGATAGTTCCAGTTGTTGAAACAACCGTTCCACCTCCTGCCGTACCTGTTTGTCCAGTAGAAGTTCCACCATTACTAATGGCATTGCTATTTCCTCCAGTGTAGTTATTTTGGTAATTTCCATCTCCAGAATACCCTGTATTTGGATTTAATAACGGAATATTATTTTTGAGTTTACGTCCACCTTTTCCATCAGATTCAGTCAGTCCAAAATAGGCTGCTGCTGCTGCTACCAAGAGAAATAATAACATTTTGGTATTTTTGCTGATAGGTTTTTTAGTTCTCATAAGTAGTTTAGTTTGGTAAATTTTGGATATAGACCATTAAATCATCATAGATTATGTTGTCAGATGAATTATTACCCCAAGAATAAAACTCATCATGGAAGTCCACGTCAAAGGATGCTCCACTGGTTAGACGTGCGTAATCCTTTGTCATTCCCTCAAAAAAACGCTTGTTTGGTATAGATTGAATTAGACGAATAACGGCTTCTTCATTTGTTCCTGCACAACCGAACATATCGCAATTATCAAAGGCATCTTTGAGTTTACGAGCCATTTCGGCAGTAGAACCACTAACAGAAGCATCTGCATAGGCACTATTAATTCTATTTTCCTTAATAGAATTAGTAAAGGATTTTACAGCTAAGAAACCTACTAGGACAATTCCTCCAGTAGCAGCCATTTTCAATATGTCGTCAATATCTTCAAGCATCGTTAATCTAGTTGCAGCGAATCAAAGATAGCCATGTGAAGTGTGCTTTTTGTAGCTCCTTCTAGTTTTATAAGTCTTTCCAAACTTTGTTTAGCTAAAAGAGAAAGTATTTTTTCCTTTTCTTCCTCTACTTCAATTTTCTGTTTTGTTCCAGTAATTTGTGGCAGTACGGCATCCAAAGGCATATTATCGAAAACATCTAAATATTCCTCGTTTTGCATCACTACCTTTAATTTTTCAAGACGTGATAATTTTTGTTTTGCCAAATGTTTCATTGAAGGCACTTTTTCAGTAGCTACTTCAATGATTGTCATTTTTTTAGGTGTTCTCTTCTTGCGAGTGAAAGTGATTTTCCTGCTCATTTTCGTTAGGGTTAGGGTTAGATTCTTTTTGGTCTGGGTAAAAACTTTCTATAAAGTCTTCAAAGTCTTCTTCTGACATTGCTGTAAAATCATCAAAAAACTTTAGTGTTAGGTTAAAGCGTTCGTTGTTGTGTTGTACTCTGCTGATAAAGCTACCTAGATGTTGCAAAACAGGTGGTATCTGTTGTTGATGTGGACTACCTAATTGCTGTTGGTTCTGTCCTTTAACCATACCTTGAACGGCTGAAAGTAAAGCTGGAACACCTCCTATTTCATTAAATACAGTAGGCAAGTGTATTCCTGCTATTCTGCTGTTTTTAAGGCTTTCTACTTCCTTTTCCAGTTCTGCAATACGCTCATCTTTCTTTTTGCTATCTAGTTCGTCCTGTATCTCCTTTACTATTTGGCTTCGTATAGATTCTTCTGTACTACCAAAACCGTTTAATTGATTTGGGTCTTTCTTAAAAGGAAATCTATCTTTTACTTCTTGCCCTCTACCTTTGAAAGTTCTAACTAATACATGCTCTGTATCATCATCAATGTAGTGTATTACTGTATCAATTTTTGAAGGGTCTTTTGTTCTTTTGACAACGGTAATGCCGTCCACTTCTACATCATAGAATTGGTCAGCTTTATTATCAACAGAGAGTTTTAGACCAGATTGTATTTTTTTTAGAGCATTTCTTGTAGCTACTAAATAATCTTTCATAATAGAGTTAGGGTAAGTAAATTTGAGTTTAGCAAAGGTCAAAAACGATATAGAAATAAACCGTTTGAGCCACACCTAGCCTGTTTTCAAGTCGCTGTAATCCATTTCTAAATGTGTGTTGTTGATGAAGAATAATATTTTGACTATCGTATCTTGCACCATCTTCTCCCACAATAAAAATCCCACTTGGATTGCCTAAAAGAAAGAAAGTTGCATCTTCACTACCTTCTATTACTTGTCCAGCATTGAGCGTATAGGACACAAAATCTTGTTTAGGATTTTTCATGTCTTTAGCTTCTTGGTTAGCTAGTGCAATAGCGATATTCTCATTCATAATCAACAATTATTTCAATTTCATACGTTTGTTCAGTGTCTGTAAAAGTATTAATTGTATCTTCTACTGAAACCAGTATGTAGCGAGTAAAAAAAGGCGTAATTTGATATGGTTTGTAGTCTTTTTTCTCAAAGTCATTATCAAAAATCATTGTTAGACTTTCAGTATAGACTACCTCGTTTGTATCACTTTTATAGACTAGCTTTGCTATTTCTAAATCTCTATCAGCATCTTGTAATTGAGATTTATCATCAAAAGCAATAGGAATAAACTTAGCAGAAAGAGCCACTACTTTACGTCCCTTCGGAATAATGATTTTAAGGTTGTTGTAGGCTTTTGCGCTGCTTATACGTAGTTTACCAGTCTTGGCTAAAAGATTATACGACATACTTCCACGTTTCTAAATACAAGTAAGCTGTATAGGCTGCAAAACCTCCAGCATTACTATCTTGACAATCTATTTTGATGGTACGGTCGGACGTGATATTTATTCCTTCGCCTTCCTCATCTAATTGAGTGATAGGAAAAAATCTATCCTTTGCAGGTACGTTGTGCGAATTGTAATAGCGTTCAGCCCATTGTGAGCGCACTATTTCAACATTTCCAAAGTAAAGTGAATTGACTTTTAAGCGAGTAGCAGCCGTATTGTCATTTCCTCCAAAGGAAATACCTCTGATAATGGCTATATCTTCACTTAGCTTGACTTCTACCGTTTTACGCTCTCCAGAAGATGCTATTTGAATCTCTATTGGCTTACGTAAAACTTGTCTTATCAATTTCTCTCTGTGTCTAGGTAATTTTTCTTCTAGTTCTAGCATAAGTAAGAGTAGTTTATTTTGTGTAAAAAATGGATAAGAAAAAGAAAGAGAACTGCCAAAGACAATCCCCTTGTCTTATCAACTTAACCCTAATCTTTAATGCTTTCTAGCGTGCTAATACACCTTTCAATTCCAAATGAATTGCTCTACCTACACCTACGTTGTTCATTGTAGCTTCACCAAATTTTAGGGTAAGATTTAGCACTTGTTGAGCGTACAATAAAATAGGACGGTCAAGCACAAATTCGCCTTCTTCAACATCATTATTCCCACCTGTTTCAAAGTTTGAAACTGCAAGTTCTTGAAGTTTGAAACTAGAATTTAGAGTGAGGTCAAGTTCGGCTGCTGAAAGACAAGCAAAATCATTGTCCTTATCAATAGCTTTGTAGATGATTTGAGCAAGTTCAGCATTTTTAGCTGCTGTAAAGGCTGCTGGTGTACCTCCACCATTTGTACCTACTCTGATACGAATAGAGCGAATCATAAAAATACGTCCCTCTTCTACTTTAGCTTTCTCCATGTTGCGAACACCACGAGCGATGCTGTCATTTTCATTGAAAAACTCTACTGTTTGTGCGCCATTGGCAATTTCTACTTTTGAGTAGTAGGTAAAAGGACGAAGTTTAAGTTGTCCAGAGCCATCTTTAGCTCCACGTAATCGCTCTTTTACCGATTGTGGCATCTCTGCTGTGTTAAGAAGAGTAAGAAACCACTCATGAGGTGTCATTACTTTGGCAGGTACAGGCGTTTGCATTGCATCCACACCCATTAACATTCCATTATTATCTTGAAACATAAGATTAGAATTTATAGAATTTTGAAATTTGATTAAAAAAATAAAAAGGGTTATGTTTTGAATAGCTACTAAAGCAGTACTCCGTCTTCTGTCATTGTAGAGGTTGCTTCTGGTAAAAGCATTTCGGTAGGCATATCAGCCATTCTGTTTACTTCGTTCCATAAGGCTGCTTCCTCTGGGTCGTTTGGTACTACGTTTCCTACTCCGTTGTATTTTTTCCGAGAGGAAGGAGCTATATAGGTCAGTCCACGAAGTCCGTTTATGGATTCGTTACTTCCAATAAGTTTATCTATAAAAAATCCTTTAGAGAGACTTTTTCCGTAATCTTTGACATTTTCAATACCTTGCTGAACGCCATTAAATCCATTTGTAGGATTTAAACCTCCTAATGCGCCATTTTTAGCAAATCCACTGGCAGCCATTCCTGCCCCTGCTGCAATTGCTACTGGATAGCCAAAAAAGACACCTGCACCCATTGAGAGAATGCCAAGAAAACCAGAACCACGCCCAATAAAAGAAGAGGTTGCACCACCAAGAAATGCAAAGGCAAGCAAAATGGCAGCTTGTTGTGCTGTATCTGAAAAATTACCTTTTGCTCCTGTAAGAGCTTTGTTTTCTAAAAATTTCATAACTGGTTTCGATAAAGTATTTTTGAATATTTTTTTAAAGGAAAGTAAGTGGATATAATCCTACTCTATGTTATTTTAGTCCACTAAAACTTGCACTTCCGACCTTCTTTTTTGAAGTTGTCTTTCTCGTTTTGGAACTACTTTTTTTCGTTGTTTTTTTGGATGCACCATTCAAGTTACCTCTACTACGTGGTGTGTACTGTCTTGGAGGAGGGTAATAATCTGGCTCACTTGGTTTTAAAATGGCAAATGTTCCTAAACCTAAGCCTAAACCGAGTAAAGCACTTGTAATAGGATTTTCTTTTACCCAACCTATTATTCCATTTTCTTTTTGTGGTTCTCCTTTTGCGTTAGGGTCAGTAATATTAGCGTTGAAGGCTTCGTTTACCTCACTATTGAGGTTTGCCATTGATGCTTCTAATTCTTTTTGTTCTTCTGGAGATAATCCGTAATTACTACTATCTACTTCTGCTTTTTGTGGGTCGCCATTAGCAACTAATTTATTTAAGAGTGCGATAATAGGAGCTAAGGCAGCCATTACAGATGCAATCGCTGTGGCTGTGGCTGGGTCAGTTCCTAACCCAAATAATCCTTGCAAAGATTCTTGTGTCTTTTGGTCGCAACGAGAAGCTACAAAGTTTTTAAACTGTGCTACGGCTTGACTTCTTTTAGAAGCATATTCAATTTCCTTGCTTACTTGTCTTGCAATAGCTTGTGTTTCTTGCTTGTTTTCTTGCTCTGTAAGAGGTCTTACCCTCATTTGAAGCTCATATCCTTGTGGTGGTAAAACACCATTCAAAACTGGCGAAATACGTCCAGACGGAGTGGGTAGTTTTGGATTTTTGTTTCCACTACCATTAAAAATCGCATCTCTTAACTTAGACCTATCTCCCCCTGCTTTTTTATGAATTTCGGACACCTTTTTGTATAACTCTGCTACTTTTCGCCATTTCGTAGCATCAGTGTAGCCATATTTGGCTGCTTCTTCTTGTGTAAGCAGACCCCAACGTATTTTTGCAGCTACTTGCTTCATATTGCTTTTCATAACAAGTAAAAAAGCATTTCTGAAAGGAGATACGACAACGGTTTTAATTCCACTCCATATTTTTTTGAAGATATTTCCTAACTCTTCATTATTGTTAATACTATCAATGAAGGTTTCAACTTGCTTTCTATCTTCGCACGTACCACACCCACAACCACAAAGTTTATTATCAGTAACCGTAGGCAACTTCCCTAATTCATGTAATTTCATATTATAATCTTGATTGTCGTAGTAATGATGTTCTTTGTTAAATTCGTGAAGGACACAATCAATATAGATTTCATTTCCTTCTTCGTCGAAAGCCACTGGATAGATGTGATTCCATCCACCCTCACCAAAATTATCGGTAACTCTTAGAATGTGAGGAATATTCATATTGGTAAGAATAGAGGAAATAAAGACCGTAAAACAGTCGCAATCTCCATATCTATCACTCCAAAGCCTTCTTGGATGCCTTACTTGCTCTATGCCGTCCTCATCTGGCACATAGTCTATATGGTTATAGACAAAATGCCATATCGCTCTACACGTTTCTAGTATAGATTTTCTTTTAAGTTTTTTGGAAATAGAAGCCGTTTGGTCTAATGTTTTACCAACAATTTTTTTGATAAGACGTATCGTATCATCTACATTAGCAGACGATTTAATTTCTATATCTGTGTTGGTAGCTGGCGTAAAAAGTCCGTTGTAGGTTGTTCCAGAAGCGATATTTCGGCGTGTTGAAATCATACTGTTACCTCCTTTGTTTCTCTTACGGTATGAGGAATACCGTTGATGGTGGTATGAGCTTCTACATTTACTGTGATTCCTCCAGTAGTAATACCATTCATAAGAACAGTAGGAAGATTTGTAACAGGAACTACAATTCTAATATCATCGAAATAAACTTCCGACCACTTTTCTAATTTCTGAATTTCTTGTGAGGGCGCAGAAACTCCAAAGGGTTCTATTTCGTCTCCTAAATATAGATTGATAGATGGTTTACGAATATTGATAGAGCCATTAGAGTTGTTCAATAGACGTATATCAGTGGCAAATTCAACAGCAGTAGGTATAAGAAATTTTCCTGTATGAATTTTATGCACACGAATAGTAGGTACTACCTGCAAATTTTTTGATAAACTTGCTAATTTTCCTATCTTAGTAATCCCAAAAACTACTCCTGCCGTAAGACCAGTCCAAAAAAGTGTAGTACCTAGTTTCATTTTTTAATGTATTCGTATGTGATTCAACACAACAAACGTAACACATTGAAAATTAACACTTTACCGATTCTCAACGATTCTTAACGATTCTCAATGATTTTGAGCGATTTTGAACGATTCTGATAGGTAATACAACTACTTATATTGAAAATGAACGCTATTCAAGTACAAAAGCAGCGAAAGGAAGATGTTTTACCTATGTCAAAAAAAGAATTAAGAAATCATTATGATATTTCTAAGCACACGCTTAGACAATGGATAAAACCAATATTGCACCTTTTAGGAGAAGAATATAACACTGCAAAAATGCTATCAACATATCAAGTGAAAATTATCATGAAATGGATAGATGAAGGCACAATCGAAAAACGAATTTGTGATTGTGAAAAAGCAGAAAATAGTACAGAAAAAGCCTAAAAAAACACTCAAAAACTGTGAACAAAGTGTGAAAAAAGTGTGCGTTGAGTGTCAAAAAGCGTGAAAAAGCGTCAAAAATTGTGGAAAAACGTGGATTTTAACTAAAAATTATGAGTGATAACAACAAAACATATCACATCAAAAATCTGAATAAAGTTATATAATAAAAAAAATACCCTTCAAAACTAATTTGAAGGGTATTTTTTTTATTATTTATTCTATTTGTTTTGTTTAGAGCAGAATCATATTCTCATCTACTCCAGCCATTGCTTGCAACTGACTTTTATCCAAGTAAGCTGGTTGTTCAATCACATCTAATTTCAATTCAGAAGTTCGATGAAAAGGTTCTGTTCCTCTGGATGCTACTTCTGTTGTTGTGGTATCTTCTTTATTGACACAGAACCCTTTTTGAAGCAGTCCGTTTCTGTCCCATGTACCACCATTTTCTAAACATGCTTGACGTTCTTTGTTGGTTAAAGCTCCTTTTACACTATCTAAAATAGTCTTTAAAGAATTGACTTTATCGCCAATATTTGCTGTACTAGCTTGACTAACTTGGGCTACTTGCTGCTGCTGTTGTTGCTGCTGATAGTTTGGGGGAGGAGTTTGTGTTTTTCTCTTTTGATAGTGATTGTATGCAAAGTACGCCCCTGCTGCAAGCACTAAAATCAAAACGAGTTTTTCTTCCGTTTTCATTTTTTTGAACATAATTCAATTTATTTATCGACAAATAAAAATTAGAAAACGGAGTAGGAAACGTTTATCGTGAGTTCAAATATACGAAGAATTTAGTATATTTGTTTACAAGTTAAGCAAAAAGCTATTGTCAGAAAGATGTTGTTAGCGTACGAAACGACGGATTTCGCTTGGGAGCATACCCTAGCTGAAAAGAGGGGTATGTTTTTTTTATGCAAAAAAATAAGTGAAAGTTCGCAGCTTTCACTTATTGACCTCAAATCAAATTAATTATGATTCTTTCTATGCAAACACACAATTAGTCTATTTTTCATCAAATGAACCAAACACATGATTTAGATAGAACTCAAAAATACAACAAAAAAATATAAAATCATAACTATCTAACAATCAAAAACATAGAAAAAATTAAAATATAAAATCAACTTTTTTATTACATTGACTGTAATGAATCACTACTTTTTGTCATTAAGTAGTAGATATATCTTATAACTTAACCTTATTTTTTTATGAAATTTCAGTTTAATTTTTGGCTTTTGATAGCCTTTTTTGCAGTTTTTGGTATTTCTGCTTGTGGTTCAGATGATGAACCTACCGACCCTAGAGATGAAGTTATTGGAACTTATAATTATTCAGTAGAAGTAACTGAAATAGACTTGGGTCGTATTACGGATTTAGATGAAAGTGGAACGTTAATCGTATCTAAAAACGGCTCTGACAAATTAGATTTCAAAGAAGGTGGAGAATTGTTGTTTACTGCTGAAAAAATACGTAATGCCAGCAACGGAATTGTATTTGACATTGCACCACAAACACAAAATATTGGAAACGGTGTGAGTGTTACCATTGAGGGTTATGATGTAGCAGAGTTAGATAATACGTTATACAATGGTCGTTATGTTTCTGGTAGCAAGAAAATTTTCACAGGATTTACATTCAGAACTGTTATTGACAATCTAAACTATCAATTTTTCTATAAATTTGAAGGAACAAAACAGTAATTTTGTTTAACTCTGTGAGCTGACAACATTCAACAAAACAGCGATTCTGACCGACGAAACTCCCTGTTACGTCCTAAAGTCTTGTAGAACCAGTTGAGGGAATACCTGATGCCTACGATGCTGTTTTAACTAAAAAAGCCTTTCCAACTCAATGGAAAGGCTTTTTTTATGTAATTTTATTAAAATACGGTTCTATTTTAGGGTCTAATTTAGAAAGCTCCATTGCTTCTATTTTGAAGAGAACAAGCGTTTCCTTCTTAGAAAGAGCAGCAGAACGCAGTCTTTTGAGTAAGTCTTTGTAACAATAGTATTGCAAATACTCCAAACGATTGAGTTCATTTGCCATTTGAGGGTGGTTTGCTTCTTCGTGCTTGTATATCCACTCCTCCACAAGTCTATATATCAAAAAAATCATTTTTGCACCTAAATAAAGAGTTCTTTGTTTTTGGATTAT
>NZ_JAHDIG010000068.1 GCF_020630935.1 Bernardetia sp. | reverse complement strand
GTAATGATACAAGGCTATAAACTAGCTAATCCGAAAAAATATGGGACAAGATAAGTGTATAGCTTGTGCTACTGTAATCAAATCAAAGGAATTGTCTTCGAAAGATGATTTTTCAGCTTGCTCTACTGAATAGACAATATTTTCTTTTTGGACAGCATTTTTAAGTTGATTTTGGCTAATATCTGTGGCATAGACTTTTTCAAAATCTTGTGCTAAAATATTGGCTACTTGTCCGTTTCCTGTAGCACAGTCCCAAGCTATTTTTTTTCCTTCTATATGTGAATAAATAATTTCAAAAACTTCTTTAGGATAAGAAGGACGATAGATAGCATAATTTTGAGAGTTATCTGAAAAATTGTCTTTCATAATAATATATAGTTACTTTTACTTCATTGCATCATAAATCACTTGTTGGATTCTGGTGCGTGTGTTGAGTTGCATCAGCATTTTGCTTTCCCTTGTCGGATACACTCTATTAGAAAGAAAAATGAAAATCATTTCATTTGCTGGGTCTATCCAAACCATTGTTCCTGTAAAGCCAAAATGTCCGTAACTAAGCGCAGAAGCATCTTTTGCTGTGTTTCCATTCATATTCCATTCTAAAAGAGGCTTGTCGAATCCTAATCCTCTTCGGTTTCCCTCCTCACAAAACTGACACTTGGTAAACTCTGCTATTGTAGTAGGCTTGAAAAAAGTTGTTTCTCCATACGTTCCTCCATTGAGAAACATCTGTAAAATTTTTGCAACATCATTGGCATTTCCAAAAAGCCCTGCATGTCCTGAAACGCCACCACGCATAGCAGCAGCTTCGTCGTGAACTCTTCCCCAAACGAGTGTTTTTCTATATGTAGAATCATATTCTGTTGGAACAATTCTAGTTCTTGAAAATTTTTCTAACGGATTGAAAGTGAGTGTAGGTGCAGAAAGTGGCGTATAAAAATTATCTTGAACAAAACTGCTAAATTCTTTTTCTGTTAGGTTTTCTATAATTTCTGGAGTCAAGACAAATCCCAAGTCGCTATACTTGTACCCTTTTTCAGAAAGAAGTTTTGATTTAGCAATAGTAGGGAGCATATTTTCCTTATAATAATCCGTCTTAACAAACAAGTTTTCTGAAAGCTCCGTTTCGAAGCCTTTTTCTTTTTTGTCTCTAAAAATATCTTGTGGAAAAACTTTATGATTACGTGTCTCTTGTCTTCCAAAGTCTATAAAGGGATATAGTTTGGCTTGGTGAGTCAGAATATCCTTCAAAACTAAAGTATCTTTGTCTGTTCCTGCAAAATAAGGCAAAAAATGAGACAGTGTAGAGTCTAAGGGCAGACGACTTTTATCATAAACAGACATATAAGCAGCTGTAGAAGCCAAAATTTTGGTAACAGAAGCTAAATCATAAATATCATCTTTTTCAGCCTTTCGAACCGAATCATAAGTATGAAATCCAAAGGCTTTTTGATAAATTACATTTCCCTTGACGGCTACCAAAACCTGTGCGCTAGGTGTCGCTTTTGCTCTCATAGCTTCCAAAACAAGCGTATCTATAAGTTGTAAATCTTGTGATTTTACACCCACTTCTTCTGGAATAGTGTATTTTAATCTATTTTTTTGCGTAAAAATCCCTGCGCCTTCTTCAAAGTTTGGCAGTATTTCTTCTTCTAACGTTCCCCTTGCTCCTATTCCTCCACAAAGAAGCTGTGCTGAAAGCTCTTCTGAAAGAGAATTATAGACAGGACAGAAAAGAAGTGCATTTGTTTTTAAAAGCTGCTTTTGATGTTTTTCTATGAAACTTTTGTTTTCAAAAACCACTATTGAAACTGATTTTGAAGTATTGAGACTACTGATTCTTTTCATTAAAAATGAAGAAACAGAATCCGTCTTTTTACTTTTTTCCACTAAAAAGATATATTCTTCAAAGTTCTCTAATGATTCAAAGTCAGCAACAAGTTCTAAAGAATCTTTTGAAGGAGGAATATGGAAAGTTTTGAAATCTGCATACAGATTGATAGTTTGGTTAAAAATATCAAATGATTTTTCTGAAAGATGAACTACTACTTTTCTGTCTTTAGAGAGACGTTGTAGAGGAATGTAATTATTGTTATTGTGTAGCAAAACCAAGCTAGATTCTATCAATTTTCGCTTTTGGAGCATCGTTTTTGGAGCATTCCAATCTTGCCACCAACTCACACAGCCACCGATAGATAAAAGAATAGTTACTAAGAAAGAGAAAAGAAATATTTTTTTTGTATAGTGTTTCATAACTGTAATTTAGCTAGAAAAAGACTTTTGACAAAGTAAATTTTACTGATTTATCTTATTGCTTCTACAAATTTATAAGGCATTTATAAAACAAGTATAAAAAAGAAC
Organism: Bernardetia sp.; assembly: GCF_020630935.1. NCBI lineage: Bacteria > Pseudomonadati > Bacteroidota > Cytophagia > Cytophagales > Bernardetiaceae > Bernardetia > Bernardetia sp. The sequence continues at coordinate 22,975 of NZ_JAHDIG010000068.1, read as the reverse complement.
GTTATTTTTGAGTAACTTAAACTGCCAAATCAGTATCATAGGAAATATATGTATCAGACCATAGAGATTTATAAAGAAGTAGTCATCCAGATTGCTACACCAAAAGGTTCGGGAACAGGTTTTTACCTTCGTAAACACGATATTATTGTAACCAACTACCATGTCATAGAAGGCTGTTCGGAAGTAGCCATCAGTGGAAAAAATATTCCTAAACAGCTTTCAGAAGTTTGTTTTATAGACCCTCGTCTGGATTTGGCTTTTTTGGTTGCGCCTATTTCAGAGAAAGAAGACAGTATGCCAAATGTGGATTATTCGAAAGAAGTAATCAGAGATGGAGAGCAAATCGTAGCTATCGGACATCCTTATGGTTTGAAATATACGACTACACAAGGAATTATTTCAAAGGCAAAACGACTGCATAACGGAATAAATTATATTCAAGTAGATGCAGCCATTAATCCAGGGAATAGTGGAGGACCTTTGGTGGATAATTCGGGCAGAGTGATTGGTGTCAATACGTTTATTCACAGAGAGGGAAATGATTTAGGATTTGCTTTGCCTTCCAATTATTTAGAGGAAACTCTAGCTGATTTTGAAGAGTTTGGAAGAGAAAAAGCTGTTCGTTGTGGCTCTTGTACGAATGTTATCTTGATTCCAGAAATTCAAAATTCATATTGTCCTTCGTGTGGTTCGAAGATTATTGATTTTACAAACGAAATTTATGAACCTGTTGGAATCGCTCATTTGATAGAAGAACTGATTACACAACTAGGAAAAAATGCAAGCCTTGCTCGTGCTGGTGCAAATCGTTGGGAAATGGTAGAAGGAAGTGCAACCATTCATCTTTCTTATAACCCAGAGAGTGGATATATTTTTGGCGATGCTTTGCTTTGCAACTTGCCTAAAAAGAACATTGGAGATACTTATACTTTTCTTTTAAAACAAAATCATTCCTTAAAAGGACTTCGTTTTAGCGTAAATGGACAAGACATAATTTTATCTTTTTCTATTTTTGGACAATATCTCAAACTTCAAACTGCCATAGATTTAGTTAGAAACCTACTAGAAAGAGCTGATTACTTTGATAATGTTTTGGTTAATGAATATGGAGCAACTTGGAGAAAACAAGAAGAATGGTAAGAATGAATATTGTGTTTTTAAAACAAGCTCTTAACAAAAAAGTATCAAGATAGAAACAAAGTCAATTTTTCTATACTTTTACTCCTACCAACAGCATGTCATCTATTTGTTTTTCTTTGCCTTCTTGTTGCCAACTTTCTATGGTTTGTCTTAGAATTGCTTGTTGCTCATCCATTGGCTTTTGATGGTGTTCTAGTAATAAATTTCTCAAGCGTTTTGGGCTAAACTTCTTATTTTTCTCTCCACCAAATTGGTCTTGAATGCCATCTGAAAAAAGATAAAGTACAGTCTCGTTTTCTAAGGAAACTCTATGTTTTGTGAATGACTTTGCTCTTCTACTATTATCGCCACCAATAGGCATTTTATCTCCTTTGATAACTTCAAGCTCATTATTTTGAATATATACTAACGGATTATTTGCCCCTGCAAATTCTAGCCATTTATTTTCAATATCTATCACTACTAAAGCCATATCCATTCCATCTCGGTTATTGGTTTCTTGTTGTTTGAGTAAAGAACGAATACCTATATGTAGCTTTTGTAGAATATGATGTGGTTCGGTTATTTTTTTATTGATGATAACTTCTGTAAGCAAATCATTTCCAATCAAAGACATAAAAGCCCCTGGTACGCCGTGTCCTGTACAGTCTATAGCAGCTAAAATAATTTTGCCTTCTATTTTTTCTAAAAAATAAAAATCACCCGAAACTACATCACGAGGTTTGAAAAATACAAAACTTCTAGAAAGCAATTCATTAAACTTTTCTTGGGTAGGCAAAATTGCTTTTTGTATGCGTTGGGCATAATGAATACTATCACTCAAATCTTCATAGAGTTTTCGGATTTTAGCTTCTTTTGCTTGTACTTCTTGCGTTCTTTGTTCTACTTTGTATTCTAACAAGGTATTTTGTTCTTTTACAAGTTTTAGATTTTCTTCTTGAGCTAGTTCTTTTTCTTTTTTAAGAATATTAAATCTAGTTCCTAAAGCCAACGAAAAAAACCAAACTTCCATAATAATTCCGTAATAAGAACTGTGTTGCAAGTAAACGCTAAATGTAACTACTCCATTCATTACCAAAACTAACATAACTGTTGCTATCACTTGAAAAACCCAACCCAAAACATAATAAAAAGCCTCTTGCATTTTCTTGACTATCAATAGATAAATAGCTACTCCCCACGCCAAAATATAAATAAGCAGAGTAAGAATTTGGGCAATGTTTAAGGCAAATGTATTATCTAAAAATCCTAAATATGAAAGCAATAATACAGTAGCAGCAGTTATTAGTAGGCTAATAAGCACGAAGCGTACATACTTCGCATTTTGTTTCAAACGCAAATACTCTAAGTTGAACCACACTAAAAAAATAATGGAAGGAAGAGCCAAGATAATATAGTTTTGATGAAAAAATATAGTCTCTCCACTTGAAAAAATTTCAAAGAGTGAATAATCATAACTAGAAGCCCAACCATCTGTAATAAGAAAACCTACATAAATCAAATAAACCTTATCTCTAATAGAAAAAAATAAAAATAGATTGTAGAGAGTCATTATCAAGATTACGCCATAAAAAACAAATGTAATGGCTTGATTGATATCATTTCTTGCATTTAAAGAGCGAATCGTACCCACTTCAAGGGGTAAAAAAATAGGGAATGATTGTTTAATTCTGACATAATACGTTTGTGTCTGACTTTCTTTAGATTCGTTTAAAGGTAGCCAAAAAGCATTTTTTACGTCATAAAGTCTAGTACTTTTAGGTCTAAGATTTCCCGTTTTGTGAACTGTAGAATAGTTTCCTAAACTATCTGGGGGATAAAAATCTATATATGAACAAGCAATATTACCTGTTGAAAACCAAAGGTCTTCTTCACTAAAATTAGCTACACGAATCTTAAACCAAAATGCAGAGCTAGAAACCGAACGTGAGAATACATTTTTATCATTTTTCTGAAATTTATTCTGATATTTAGGTTGTAAAATATCTTCAATAGATAGACTACTGGTAGTATCTTCCAAGAAAACTATATCTTTTCCTATCAAAAATAAATCATCTACTGTATTGATAGTGATAGTCTGTTGAGCAATACTATTTAAAATATTTAGGAAAAAAAAACAGAATACACAAAGAAAAAAATTATTCATAAATAGCCTTTATACTCGTAAGTTGTTTGTTTTACAATAAATCTTAGATTTGATTACAAAATAGTCAAATCTGAGCAAAAAATAACAAACAGAGTATTGTAAAGAAAATAGTATTGAGCAAAAAATAGGGACAGTTTGTATAACTGTCCCTACAATAAATTTAATTCTAATCTGTGGTGTCTATTTCAAAGGGTCTAAATTACCTTCTAAAATATCGTCATTATTAGTATGTCGCTGATAATTGGTAGGCTTATCAAACGGACGCTTACCAATCAGTTTTTCCAAATCGTTTTGGAATAATACTTCTTTTTCCAAAAGTTCTTTAGCAATAATTTCTAGCTCATTTCTCTTTTCTGTGAGCAAATCTTTTGTAAAAGTATAGGCTCTTTCTACCATTTCTTTTACTTCTTCATCAATAATTTGAGCTGTCGCATCAGAATATGGATTTCCAGAAAAATCTGAACGCTGTGGGTCGTAGAACGAAATATTACCTATTTTTGGATTCATTCCATACATAGAAACCATACTATATGCCATCTTGGTAATTCTTTCAAGGTCAGACAATGCACCTGTTGAGATTTTACCAAAGATAATATCTTCGGCTGCACGTCCACCCAAAGCCATACACATTTCATCGGTCAGTTGTTCTGTAGTATATAAGAACTGCTCTTTTGGCAAGTATTGAGCATACCCCAAGGCTGCAATTCCACGAGGAACAATAGAAACTTTTACCAATGGATCGGCGTGTTCTAAGAACCAACCAGCTACAGCGTGTCCTGCTTCGTGATATGCTACGATTTTCTTTTCTTCTGGAGAAATAATTTTATTTTTCTTCTCTAATCCTCCAATAACTCTGTCAATGGCACTTTCAAAGTCCACCATCTCAATTTCTTTCTTGTTTTCACGAGCAGCAATCAAGGCAGCTTCATTACAAACATTAGCAATTTCTGCACCTGCAAAACCTGGGGTTTGAGCTGCTAATTTTTTTGCATCAATTTCTGGAGCAGTTTTCAAAGGCTCTAAGTGTACGCTAAAAATAGCTTCTCTTCCTTTGATATCTGGCTTATCGATACTGATTTGTCTGTCGAAACGCCCTGGACGCATCAAAGCACTATCCAAAACATCTGGACGGTTGGTAGCTCCCAAAATGATGACACCTGCATCAGTAGAGAAACCATCCATTTCTACCAAAAGTGAGTTAAGTGTGTTTTCACGCTCATCGTTTGCGCCTGGCTGCCTTCCACCTCCACGAGAACGACCAATAGCATCAATCTCATCAATAAAGATAATACAAGGTGCTTTTTCTTTAGCTTGCTTAAACAAATCTCTTACACGAGCAGCTCCCACACCTACAAACATTTCAACAAAATCAGAACCTGAAAGTGAGAAAAATGGAACACCTGCCTCACCAGCAACAGCTTTTGCAAGCAATGTTTTACCAGTACCAGGAGGGCCTACAAGCAAAACACCTTTAGGAATTTTCCCGCCTAATTCTGTGTATTTTGTGGGTTGGCGAAGAAAATCTACAACTTCTTCTACTTCTTGCTTGGCTTCGTCTAGCCCAGCTACATCTTCGAAAGTAATTTTTACTTTATTTTCTGTATCAAATAAGGATACTTTTGCTTTTCCAATATTGAATATCTGTCCACCAGCACCTCCACCAGTCATACGACGCATCAAAAACCAAAAAGCTACCAAAATCAGAATTAAGAATCCCCAAGTAAAAATTACGCCACTGAAATCTGTACTTTGTCCTACATCATACTTGATTTTTTTATCAGCAGCAAGTTTTGACTGGATGTTATCAAAATCCTTCTCAAAGTTTTCTATTGAACCAATATTGAAAAAATAATGAGGTGGCTTTTCAATAATTGCCCCAAAAGGATTCTTTTTCTTGAGTTCGGCAACATATTTTTCTTTTTTGAGAGCTTCTTCTGTAAGTGTAACCTCCACAGAGTTTGTAGCTCCTACGACTACTTTTACAGCCTTTACTTCACCAGCCAAAGCCATCTTCTCAAAATCTTCTTTGTATGTTTTGACGGCTGTGCTTTGGTTAAGATACCAAGCTCCTAAAATAAGTGCAATCAATAAACCAGAGAGCCAAATTTGATAATTTCCTCCTGTTCCTTTAGGAATGTTGTTCCGAATCGGATTTTTGGCGTTTTTATTATCTTTTGTCGCCTTCGTTCCTTTACTGTCTTTTTCCATTTATAAAAAAGTATATAAGTATTATAAATTTAAGATTTATGAGATTGATAAATCTGCTTTATATTTATTCTGACGTTTTAATTATGCATCTAAAATATTCAGTTATTAAACTGAAAGTATGTTCTATTGTTTCTAATTGATTTAAGCAAAAAGCTATTATTTCAAAAAAACAAATGTTTATGTATAAGTTTTTTAGAAAAAGAACACACTGTTAGAAGGTTTAATGCGAAATGAAATACAATATTAATCCAAATCTGGAATTTGAGTAATTTTTGCATCTCCCCATAGTTCTTCTAAACCAAAACGGTCTCTCTTTTCTGCTTGGAAAATATGTACTACTACATCTACGTAATCCATCAGTACCCACTGACGATTTTCTCGCCCTTCTACGTGCCAAGGGTCTTGTTTGTAGGTCTTGTAGGTTTCTTTTTCTACAGAGTCTTTGAGTGCATCCACGTGTGTATCAGAAGTTCCTGTACAGATAATAAAATAATCTGCAATAGAATTTTTTACATCACGCAAATCAAGAAGTGTAATTGATTTTCCTTTTCGGTCTTGAAGACCAGCCACAATAGCTTGAGAAAGCATCTGTGAAGTAACCGACTGTTTTTGAGTCATAGTTTAGATTTAAAGTTTTTTATCAAAAATTAGAGGAAAGTAATGAGCTTTCATAACTTTGACTTGTATAGTAGATTTTGATTTCAAACACACTTACAAACTAACGAAGCGTTTTGTTCCAAATGTTGCTTAAAAGAAATAGAAATTCTATTTTTTTAATCAAAAATTTATCTACAAAGATAACATATTCTAAAGTAAAATAAGTAAATGAGCAATTACAAAATTCATACAAAGGGACTTTTCATAGGACAGAATCAGATTTATCTGCCAAGCTGTCAGTCCACTAATGAGAGTTTGGCTTCTTATGCTTCTCAACTCAAACAAGATAACAAACAACCTTTTGAGGGAACACTCCTTTGGACAAATGAGCAAACAAAAGGCAAAGGGCAGCGTGGAAACTCTTGGGCAGCTGAAAAAAATCAGAATCTTACCTTTTCTGTGTTGCTTCAACCTACTTTTTTGTCTCCAAAAGAATCGTTTTGGATTACGATAGCTATTGCTTTGGGAGTTCGTGATGCGTTAGAAGAACTTTTAAAAGACGATTTTGCAGAAATTGCTGATACTTTTCAGATAAAATGGACAAATGATATTTTTATCAATCATAAAATAGACAATGAATATCAAGATAGAAAAATAGGTGGTATTTTGATAGAAAACCAAATCAATTCTCAATCTATTCATCAAAGCATTGTAGGTATTGGCATCAATATCAATCAGATTTTTGAAAGAAATGACAAAGAACATAGAGCCATTTCTTTAAAAGAAATCACAGGAAAAAACTGGAGCAAAGAAGAAATCTTGGCAGAGCTTCTTTTTTTTATAGAAAGACGCTATTTACAATTACGAGCAGAAAAAAAAGATATTTTGAAAGCTGATTATCTCTCACATCTTTTTCGTTATCAAGAATGGCATTATTATAAAGACAAAATCAAAAATCAAAAAATTACTGGACAAATTTTGGGAATTAGTTCAGAGGGAAAACTTGCTTTAGAAATAGCAGGGCAAAATGGAAAAATAAGTTATTTTGAAAATAAAGAAATTGAGTTTTTGTATTGAACGATACAGTTTTTTGATAAACAAAATTTTACTACACTACCATTTTTTTATAGGCAAAACCTAAACGATATGATAGAGGAATAAGCCCTTGCATAAAACACATTATATTTAATTTTACAGAAACTCTTTTTGTTAATTGCAAGAAGAGTTTTTTGTTTTTTAATAAAAAACCAAATTTTTATTTGATTTCTCATAAAAAATTAGAATTTTAGATGTGTTAATACACAAACTCAATTTATAAATTTAATCCCTATACTTTTCCTATGGAAAATATCATTTATTTAGTGCCACTTTTTGGAGTACTTGCACTTATTTATACTGCTGTGCGCTCCTCGTGGGTAAGCAAACAACCTACTGGCGACGAGACAATGAGTACGATTGCTCGCTATATTGCAGAAGGAGCGATGTCATTTTTGAAAGCCGAATACAAAGTCTTGGCTGGTTTTGTTGTAATTGCCTGCTTGGGCTTATTTTTTCTCGGCTCTGTCAATGATAATTCTCATCCTCTTATCGTAGTTTCTTTTATTATTGGTGCTGTTTTTTCTGCATTAGCTGGTTTTATTGGAATGCGAATCGCTACAAAGGCGAACGTCAGAACGGCAGAAGCTGCCAAAACAAGTCTAGCAAAAGCCTTGAATGTTTCCTTTGCTGGTGGTGCAGTAATGGGAATGGGAGTAGCTGGCTTAGCTATTTTGGGAGTAGGTGCGCTTTTCATTGTGTTCTACTTCTATTTTGTAAAAAGTACTGGCGCATCAGTCAATGGTAGAGAAATGGAAATTGCCTTAGAAGTTTTGACAGGATTTTCTTTGGGGGCTGAAAGTATTGCTCTCTTTGCTCGTGTAGGAGGAGGAATTTATACAAAAGCTGCTGATGTAGGGGCAGACCTTGTAGGAAAAGTAGAAGCAGGAATCCCAGAGGATGACCCTCGTAATCCTGCTACAATTGCAGACAACGTAGGTGATAATGTAGGAGATGTGGCAGGAATGGGAGCAGACCTTTTTGGTTCGTATGTAGCGACAATTTTGGCAGCTATGATTTTGGGTAGAGAAATCAAAGTACTTGATGATTTTAATGGACTTTCACCCATTCTTTTACCTATGATAGTTGCTGGTTTGGGAGCAATTTTTTCTATCGTTGGAGCTGCTTTTGTTCGTGTGAAAGAAGGTGGAAACGTACAGATGGCTCTCAATATTGGAAACTGGGCTTCAATTCTTCTTACCGTAGTAGCTTCTTTTTTCTTAGTAAAATGGCTTCTACCTCAAACATTACGCTTTAGAGGATATAGTTTTGAATCTATTGATGTGTTTTGGGCAATTACTATCGGACTTGTTGTAGGAGCTTTGATGTCTCTAATTACGGAGTATTATTGTTCTATGGGCAAGCGTCCTGTAAATTCTATCATCAAACAATCTTCAACGGGTGGAGCAACAAATATTATCGCTGGTTTGGCAGTCGGAATGCACTCTACAACTGTTCCAACGATTGTTTTGGCTGGAGGTATCGTAGGAGCGTATGCCGTAGCTGGTTTTTATGGTGTAGCGATGGCAGCAGCAGGAATGATGGCAACAACAGGAATGCAACTTGCCGTAGATGCTTTTGGTCCTATTGCTGATAATGCTGGAGGTATTGCAGAAATGAGCCATCTTCCACCAGAAGTGCGTGAGCGTACAGATATTTTAGATGCAGCAGGAAATACGACGGCTGCCGTAGGAAAAGGTTTTGCTATTGCTTCGGCTGCCCTTACGTCGCTTGCTCTTTTTGCTGCCTTTGTGGGGCTTTCTGGAATTAGTACGATTGACCTTTACAAAGCTCCTGTTTTAGCTGCTCTCTTGATTGGTGCTATGATTCCATTTGTGTTTTCTGCTTTTGCTATTTCGGCTGTGGGTAAGGCTGCCATGGAGATGGTACACGAAGTGCGCCGTCAGTTTAAAGAAATAAAAGGAATTATGGAAGGCACAGCAACACCAGACTACGACCGTTGTGTGCAAATTTCTACAAAAGCTGCTATTCGTGAGATGATGCTACCAGGTGCGATTGCGATTGTTGTTCCTATCATTATTGGTTTTGGTTTTAAAGGCGTTTTTGAAAATGTGAGTTCTGCCGAAATTTTAGGAGGACTTTTAGCAGGTGTTACAGCTTCAGGTGTTTTGATGGCAATGTTTCAATCCAATGCAGGTGGTGCGTGGGATAACGCTAAAAAATCATTTGAAAAAGGCGTAGAGATTGATGGAAAAATGTACTACAAAGGTTCTGAACCTCATAAAGCTGCTGTTACTGGAGATACAGTAGGTGACCCTTTTAAAGATACGTCGGGACCATCAATGAATATTTTGATAAAACTAATGTCTATTGTTTCTCTTGTGATTGCTCCTCAAATCAGTATTAAAGATGGAGGACACGCAGAATTAGAAAAAATAGCTCCAAAAGTTATAAAAGTTGAACAAACTCAAAAATCAGATTTGGCTTACAATTCTAGTAAAGTTATTATTTCTGATTTTATAAAAGACAGGTAAAATATCCTAAACGACGGTTCAAAACCTCGTTTACGGTTTAAAAAAATCCATTCTCTACATTTTGTAAAGAATGGATTTTTTTCTGTGTTAAAATATAATTTTCTAATTATTCGGAATTTCCCTAGTTCTGAAAACACTTTGTAAGTCCATTGCTCTGTCCATAATACGCTTGTTGTTTCCAAAGAGAAGAATAATATCTATAATCAGTATAATAGTAAAGATAGAAGTTAATAAGTTATCAGCTACTCTGAAAGAACTTCCAAAACTATAACTCAAATGGTAGGCATACGAGCCAAAAACACCTGCTAATTTTGGAATGCCGATAGGAGCATTTCTCAAAACAGATTGCCACCAAGCCAAATCATTTTCATCTCTTTGCTCTACTACTTCAAAGTTCATCAGATTTTTTCCCAAACTTAATGAACGTCCTTTATATTTGAAATCTCTTAGCAAGAAATATGTCCAAAGTAGTGGGGCAAGTGAAAAAGGAAGCATATACTGGATAATCCAAATCATGGCTAAATCTATCAACAAACCTCCCAAACGGTGTCCTGCACTGACTACTCTAGCTACATTTTCATGGATTTTAAAGTTTGAGTTTACTCTGCTGTAATACTCTGCCGAGCGTTTTTTGAAATGTCCCAACGAAGTCGCTTGAGGAATGGCTGGTAAAGTACGAGTTTGGTTACAATGCCTCCTACCCAAATAATCCCAACTATCTGAATGAAAAGCAGATTTACATTCGGCACAAATTACAATCTTATCACCAGCTTCTAAAGTATCTCCTGTAATGGGGTCAATACGTGCTTGAGCTAAAAATTTATCGTGTTTTTCTGCATGTAGTAGGTGGGTATTCATAATCTAATCAATCTCTTATTTGGGAAATAGTTGTTCTGTATTAACTAATACGTTGTAGCTTGGCTTTGTGTTGTAATGAAAAATATATTTTCTACATTTTTAGAAATTTGATTTTTATATACTCTCCATGATTTGCTTTTTTTATTCTATCAAGAATTGCAATTCATCACAAGTTTTGCTTGGTACAAACTCAATCAATTCATAATCTGCTAACTGGTTTTTCTTAAAAGGGTCTTCTTCAATAACTTTTTCTAACTCAGATTTAGATGCTAAATTTGATAGAATTATGCCTCCTGTTCTTGGAATTTTCCGTCCTGAAGCAAGGAAATGCCCTAATTTATATTGCTCATTCAAAAAATCAATGTGAGCGTTTAGAAACTGGTCAATTTTCTCTAATTCAGTTTTATAAGTTAGATTAATAATAAACATTTTAGTTTTGTTTAGCTTGTTTTTCTGAAAAAAAGGTCGAAGTAATACATGGATTTAGAATACTGCACATTAATAAATATTTGCTGTTCTATGAGTTAGACAACAAGGAAAAAATATCGTTTGTGGTTGTTTTAGCGTAGCGACACCAACAATTTTTTATCCCATATCCAATACTTTAAGATGTCTTTATCTTAGATTTTTTTTACCTAAATTTACTAAAAATAAACATAAAAAGTTTGTTTTTCTTGTTTTGAAATCGGCTTTTTACACAAAAATTAACTTTACTATCCCATCAAATTCTAAATTTATTTTTTGATATATTTGAGTAATATTTTTTAAACAGAATCTGTAAGGGTTCATTCACTTTCAAAAACACAAATGTAATTATGAGTAAGGTATTAATTATTGGAGCTGGTGGCGTTGGCAATGTAGTTGTCAAAAAATGTGCAATGTTGCCAGATGTTTTTTCGGAAATAATGCTTGCTAGTCGTACACTTCCAAAAGTAGAGGCAGCAGCAGAAGAAGTAAAAGAACTTACAGGAAGAACCATACAGACAGCCAAAGTAGATGCTGACAGTGTAGAAGAATTGGTAGCTCTTATCAAAAAGTTTGAGCCAAAACTGGTTATCAATGTAGCTCTACCCTATCAAGATTTACCAATTATGGATGCTTGTTTGGAGACTAAAACACACTACTTAGATACAGCCAACTACGAACCAAAAGATGAAGCAAAGTTTGAATACAGCTGGCAATGGGCATACAAAAAACGCTTTGAAGAGGCTGGTATTATGGCACTTTTAGGGTGTGGCTTTGACCCCGGAGTTACTGGTGTTTTTACAGCACACGCAGCCAAACATCATTTTGATAAAGATGGAATGGAATTCTTGGACATTGTAGATTGTAATGCAGGAAATCACGGAAAGGCATTTGCCACTAATTTTAATCCAGAAATCAATATTCGTGAAATTACCCAACGTGGAAAATATTGGCAAAATGGAGACTGGAAAGAAACTGAGCCATTGGAAGTCAATAGAATGATAAACTATCCAGAGGTAGGGCCTAAAAAATCATTTTTGCTTTATCACGAAGAACTTGAATCTCTGACTAAAAACTTTCCTTCTCTGAAAAGAGCTAGGTTTTGGATGACTTTCTCAGATGAGTACATTACCCATTTGAGAGTTTTGGAAAATGTAGGCATGACAAGAATTGATGAAGTGGAATATCAAGGACAAAAAATTGTTCCTCTCCAGTTTTTGAAAGCTGTTTTGCCAGAACCTTCTTCTTTAGGAGAAAATTATGAAGGACAAACTTCTATAGGTTGCCATATCAGAGGTAAAAAAGATGGAAAACCTCATTATTTCTTTATCTACAACAACTGCGACCACGCCAAAACGTATGAAGAAGTTGGAGCGCAAGCCGTTTCTTATACCACAGGAGTTCCTGCCATGATTGGTGCAAAGATGATGTTGGAAGAAAAATGGATGAAAGCAGGAGTTTATAATGTAGAAGAATTTAATCCAGACCCATTTTTAGAAGATTTGAATAAATATGGTTTGCCGTGGCACGAAAAAACAGATGAGTTCGTAGAGTTTAATGATTAACGTGAACTCGGGATTAAAAATAAGGTTTTTATTTGTTTAAAACAGATTAGTATGGTTTTCGGTCTGCTCTGACGAGGCTGACCTAACTTAATCAAGGTCAGACCGATAGGTCAGTACCGATACATGTCATAACTTATTGATAATCAATGAATAAAATCCCGAGCTCACGTTGATTAGTATTTTTCAATTTGTAGGGACAAGGCTTTCCTTGTCCTTATTTGTTTTTTATGCAAAAACAAACATTTCATTTGTATCATTTTCTCTCATTTTCCCCTTACTTGCTTCTTTTTGGTTTGGAATATAAACAGAAAAAGTTGTTTTTTCAAAAGGAGTAGAATTACAGAAAACTCTTCCTCCAAGTTTATTTACAGCCTTTTTTACAAGATAAAGTCCTAGTCCATTCCCAATAGAGCGTTCTGATGAGCGTACAAACATATTGAAAATTGCACCCATTAGTTCAGTTGCAATACCTTCTCCATTATCAGTTACTTCTATTAAGATTTTTTCGTTCTCTACTTTTATAAATAAGTCTATTTTTGGCTGCTCATTCATAGTATGATACAGAAGAGAGTTTCGGAGTAAATTAATTACAATCAAACGAAGCCATTTTACATCTGTGATAAATGAAGCATGGATTTCTATTGTTGTATGTATGGAAATTCCATTAGGAACATAGTCATACGCTGCTGTTTTGACTTCTTCAATAAATAATTGAACACTATCTATTTCTGAAAAAAATAATTCTTCTTCAATCAAATCGTGTAATTGCATAAGCCTTCTAAGCATAGTGTCCATTTGCTTGAGTGTAGATTCGAATAAGTCAAGGTAGGTAAAGACTTCATAACTTAACTGTAAATTCTCACTATTTTCTAATTGGCTTAGACTCATTTTTAAGAGATTATTCAGTCCTTCTAAGCGAACCAAAGGCGCACGTAAGTCATGCGAAGCTCTGTACATAAAACTATCTAGCTCATTCTGTACTTCTGCTAAGTTTTCTACACTTTCTTCTAGTTCTTTTGTTCGCTGTTCTACTTTTTTATTGAGTCTTTTATTAAGCTGTGCGATTTTTTCTTTTTTGTCTTTTAATCGTTCGTTTTGTTCTGCTGTTTCTTTATTTTTTTCACTTAGTTTTTTGTTGAGTTGTCTTTTTTGTTGATTCTGATAAATCAGTACAGTTAGTAATAAAATAGCGATGATAAATCCAATGGTAATAGCAAAAATAATGATTTGTTTATTTTCATTTTCTTTTTCTAAAATGCTGACTTGCGCTACGGCTTGTCCATTCTCAAAAGCATTTTGTATGGCAGCCAAATTTATGGCTACCTCACGGTGTGTTAGAGAATCCCGAATAGATTTTGCTTTTCTCTCTAAATATAAAGCTGTTTCAAAACTATCTTTTTCTACCAGTAACTTGGCTTGCTCTTCATATACTGAAGCCATAGTTCTTATCATTTTCTTTTGAGTAGCAATCTTATAAGCACTATCTAAATAAATAGATGCTCTAAGCAAATCATTTCTTTCTCTATAAATACGCCCTAACAAAACGAATGCATTAGCAGCACTTCCAAGGTTGCCATGTTTTGTACTCAAACGAATATCTTGTTCTAAAAGGTAGATAGCTTGTTCGTAGTCTTTCTTTTTATAGAGAATCTCTCCAATATTACCTGCTACAAGTGCAATTGCAATGCTGTCTTTCATCTGTGTAGCGAGCTGTTGAGCAATCCTATAATGGTAGAGAGATGAGTCTAATGAACCAAGTTCTCTATAAGCTACTCCTAAGTTGTTGGCTGTGTAACGTTGTTCCCACAAAAAACTGTTTTTTACAGCATAATCGTATCCGTAATCATAGTAATTAATGGCTTGACGATAGTTTTCCACTTGAAAATAAATGTCTCCGATAGTATAGAGCAGACTCGCTTTATTTTGTTTATCATTTATTTTTGTGAAAATTTGTGAGGCATCTAGCGCATAAATAATGGCTTGTTCTTCTAAACCCAAACGAATGTAGTTGGTAGCTAAATTTTTAGCAGAGAAGGCACGTTCTTGAAGCAAATTGTTTTCTTTTGATAGCTTATAGGCTCTAAGGTTTTTCTCTAAGGCAAGTCCTCGTTTTTCTATGTGTTCTAAAAAATGTCCCTCTAGCCAATGAAAACGAATTTTTATTTCTATTGCAGTAGTATCTTTTATTTTTTCTCTTAAAGAAGAAATTCTATTTTTATTTTTTTGCTCTTCCGATGTACTAATCAAGCTCATCATTTCATTGTAGGCACTCATATCTTCTTTGGAGGATAGGAATATTAATTCATTCTTTTCCCACTCTTCATCTACTTGTGCGAGGGTAAAAGAAGACAATAAAAAGCCATAAAATAGCAAGAAGAGCCATTTTTTCATGACGAAACGAATGAGCTATAAAAGTGAAGTAATTGAATATCTACAAGATAATCATTTGTAGCATAATTGTTTTTATTTAAATGCAGATTATTCTTCTTGAAAGCAAAAAAATAAAACCACCCAAATATATATTAGGACTTTCACAAAAGCAAAAGCTAACCAAATTTTATTTGGTTAAAGGTGTGTTTTATTGATAACATAGGGTTTATAAACTTTATTCTATAAAGAAGTAAAACAATATTTTGTTGATGAATAAATTTGTGAAAGTGTTAATATATTTATTTAAGTTGTTTTTGAAAGAGAATAAAGCTATTAGAGTACTGGACATGAAAGAAAAAGTTGTTGGTGTCGCTACACTAAAACATCAACAAGCAGTGTTTTTTCCCTGTTCTGTGATTCACAAAACAGCAAATATCTATTAATGTCCAGTACTCTATAAAGCTATAACCTTAAAATATCCAAAGTAAATGCTCCTCCTTCACTCAAATTAAAAAAGACACTTTTCGAATACGAACTGTCATTTGCTTCTGAAGAGCGAAAGACAAAACGATAACGCCCTGGTTGGAGGGCAAAATTAGTACGTGGAATACCCTTTTCTGGTAAGTTCATAACCCAATCTTCACTTCCATCTGACTTTACTACATAAATACTTCCATAGCCTGAAAGCTTATTTAAGATAGTAACAACCCCCGGACGTTTTACATTTAAAGTAGTGGTTTTTCCTTGATTTACTCTAACATTCTCAAAAACAGTAGTAGGGCGTGTCAAGACTTCTACCCTATAATTTCCAATCAGATAATTATGAGGTTCATTGACTTGCTGATTGACTAAAATTTCATGGTTTCCTTGTTTTTGAACAATGGCACTGTGTCCTGTAGAATAATCTAAAGAGCCATTCTGAACAATATTTAATTGTCCTTGTGGAGTAGCAACTTTAATTACGTTGTGTCTGCCTCCAATAATTTCTACATTTTTTTTCAAGACAGGTGGCGTAGTATAAACAATCAAATCATACGTAGGAATAGCATCAATATCTAATTCATCCGTTTTGCCTCCTTTATCTCTAAAATGTACAATATTGTAACGAGCTTTATCAGTAGCTTGGTCTATAAATGCCATGTGAACATTGGCTTCTCTTGGCTGGTTTCTCTCATCTAAAAGCTCAACAGTAACAGTAGTTTTTCCCAAAGTTTGTTTGACAACTTCTTGCAAAAAGCCTTTAAATTGTCTTGATGATTTGGCATTGAAAAAACGTCCCATACATTCAAAACCTTTTGCATATTTGGGTTCTATGCCCATTCCGACAATAAAAGGTTTTAAAAATATACCTTTTTGTTGTAAACCTCTTGAAATGGCGCAAGGGTCGCCATCACAGGCTTCTATGCCGTCGGTTATCATCACGATTACATTCCTTGTGTCTTTTCCATCATTGGGGAAGTCTTTCGTTGCTTGTTCTAAGGAGTAGGCAATCGGAGTTGTTCCTTTGGGTTGCAATCCGTCTAGCATAGTTCGGATTTGATTGTTATTTCGTGAACCAAAAGCAACCTCTAGTTTCGAATCTTGACAATTTTTTTGTTTGAAATTATATTGGTGTCCATATACACGCATCGCTACCTCCACATAAGGCACATTGGCAATCGAATCTATCATATCAGATAAAATCTGACGAGCAATATTTATTCTGGTGTCACCCTCCCAAGCAGAGTTCATACTTCCACTAGCATCTAAGACAAATAAAAGGCGTGTAGTTTGAGGAATTTCCTTCTTTCGCTGTGCAAAGGATACAGAAAAAAAGCATAGAAAGGCAAAAACGAGTAAATAACGTAGTTGTAATTTCATAATATGGTATAAAATTCATGTAGGTGTAAGGCTTGCCTTACACAAAAATAAAGTCCAGTGTTTGATATAAAAATCAAACATCTGTCCAAAAGTAGAAGTTAGCAAATTAATTGATTATCTTGAAAAATGAAATCCTATCTTTGCTTAGTTTATTTTTATAACTACACATTTTTACATTGCTGACAAGAAAATAAAATGACAAAAACAGAAAACCAAAAGCTAGAAGAAAAGCAAAATCAATACATTCAAAAGCTAAGAGATGAAATTGAACCTCTACGCCAACAACTCATTACACATAAAGTATATAAAAATATAAGTTCGATAGATGATTTAAAGATTTTTTTGGAGCATCATGTATTTGCTGTATGGGATTTTATGTCGCTTTTGAAAGCCCTACAAAATGAACTTACGTGTGTACAAGTGCCTTGGGTGCCAAAGGGAAATCCTCTTACTCGTCGTCTAATTAATGAAATTGTATTGGCAGAAGAAACCGACCAAGACGAGGATGGAAATGCAAAAAGTCATTTCGAACTCTATATTGAAGCCATGAAAGACTGTGAGGCAGATATTTTGAAGATAAATTATTTAATTAAACTTCTTAGAGAATGGAAAAGTGTCAGAACGGCTCTTTCTCAAATTGATATTGCTTCTTCTATCAAAGAATTTGTTTCTTTTTCTTTTGATGTTATCGAAACCAAACAAGCTCATAAAATAGCTACTGTTTTTACATTTGGAAGGGAAGACCTTATTCCAGATATGTTTACTTCTATTTTGAGAGATATGAAAAATGAAAACGCTGAGAATGCTGAAAGTATAAAGAAACTGATTTACTATTTTGATAGACATATTGAGCTAGATGGCGACCACCACTCTCACATGGCAATTCAGATGATAAAGGAACTTTGTGGAGACAATGAAACCAAGTGGAACGAAGCAATTACGATTAGTAAACTAGCTCTTCAAAAAAGAATTGACCTTTGGGACGGAATACTTGCCGAAATTGAGAATGGTAAGCATTTGTAAGGAAAAGGCATGCCTTTTCCCTAACAATGAAATACGTTTTTGTCAAAATGAGATTTGGTAACAGTTTTAGTATGTAAAAGTCGTAAACCAAAAAATAATTTTCAATTTTAAATTGTTCATTTATTTAATGCTTACTCAAGAAATCAAAAAATACATAGAAAAAAGTGTGTTGTGTTGGCTCGCTACCTCAGATGAGGAAAATATGCCTAATGTTTCCCCAAAAGAAGTCTTTACATTTTATGACGAGGAATTTATCATTATTGCCAATATTGCCTCTCCCAAAAGTGTGCATAATATTATGAAAAACTCAAAGGTTTGTGTGAGTTTTATTGATGTTTTTGTTCAGAAAGGCTTTCAACTCAAAGGAAATGCACGAATTGTTAGGAAATCGGATAGTGAGTTTGAAGTATTAGTACAGCCTCTCTTGAAAATGACAAAAGGAAAATATCCTTTTGCCAATATCATCAAAATCAGAGTAGAAAAAGCGAAGAAAATAATTGCTCCAAGTTATATGCTCTACCCAGAAACCACAGAAAAAGAACAGGTGGAAAGTGCTAAAAAATTATATAATGCTCAAGAGTAAGTTTAGGGTTTAGGCATATTGGTAATGGATTTTATATTCGGATTGATAGCAGAAATAGTAATTTCTTGTTGTCCTTTTTCAACGTAAAATAAATACATGCTATTTTGCCCAATTACGTAAATATCTTTTGAAATGCCATCAGATAAAACAATTCTACAATCTGGCTCAAAGTTGTTGGTTTGTAAGCGTTTCTTTACCGTATCTCCTCTTCCTATTCCCATTCCTAAAAACATAGACAAAATCATAAATAATATAAAAGGAATTGCTCCTTCCTTTCTGATTTTTTTATGAGCCTCATCAGACTTTTCAACATCATTAATTTTGTTATACCATTTTTTATCTCTAAACTGTTGATGCAGTTTGGGTATTACAAAGGCTACAAAGATAAAGGCTGCACTAATTATTACGAAAAAGATAATAAATAATATAGGCTTACTAGCCATGATACCTAACGGACTTAAAAGAATATCAGAAATGGAGGCATAGTTTAAAATATCTACACCTAAAATTTTGAAGTAAATAACTTCACTAATAATTCCCAAAATCACTAAATAGAGATAGCCGAGAGATAGGTATTCTTGTAACGAGAGTTTTTGTTTGAACATAGCTGAGTGAATGGACAATGGAAAATTATTTAGTCTAAAAAACGAATTACATAATTGTCCATTGTCAATTTTAAATTGTTCATTGATTTATTTATCCAAATACTTTGTATAAGTGCTTAAATCTTTATCTCCTCTGCCTGAAAGATTGATAATGACAATTTTCTTATCAAAATTTTTGTCATCTGCTTTTAAATTATTCAAAACAGCTAAAGCGTGAGCCGACTCAATCGCTGGGATAATTCCTTCCAAACGAGCCAGTTCTTTTCCTGCATTCATTGCCTCTTCATCTGTGATAGAATAGAATTTAGCTCTCTTGCTATCTGCCAAATAGGCGTGTAAAGCCCCAATTCCAGGGTAGTCTAGTCCTGCTGAAATAGAATAAGGTTCAATTACTTGTCCGTCTTCAGTTTGCATCAAGAGAGTTTTGCTTCCGTGCAGAACTCCTAATGTTCCACAGGCAATCGTTGCTGCTGTTTCTCCACTAGAAATTCCTAAGCCTGCTGCTTCTGCTCCGATGAGTTGAACATCTTTTTCATCAATGTAATGATAAAATGCTCCTGCTGCGTTGCTTCCTCCTCCTACACAAGCAATCACATAATCTGGGTTAGGTGTGTTTTCTTTTTCTAAAAGCTGATTTCTCATTTCTTCACTAATCACAGACTGAAACCAAGCTACCATTTCTGGATAAGGATGAGGTCCTACAACAGAACCGATAATATAATGCGTATCTACTGGGTTGTTTATCCAATAGCGCATGGCTTCATTCGTTGCATCTTTCAAGGTTTTGCTTCCAGAAGTAGCAGGGCGAACCTCTGCACCAAGCATTTTCATTCTGGCTACGTTGGGTTGCTGTCTTTCAATGTCTATTTCTCCCATAAAAACGATACATTCCATTCCCATCAGAGCGCAAACTGTGGCTGTGGCTACGCCATGTTGTCCTGCACCTGTTTCAGCTACAATTTTATTTTTACCTAATTTTTTAGCGAGTAAAACTTGTCCGACCGTGTTGTTTACCTTGTGTGCGCCTGTGTGGTTGAGGTCTTCACGTTTTAGATATACTTTTGCTCCATATTTTTCAGAAAGTCTTTTGGCTAAATAAAGTGGTGTAGGTCTGCCTACATAATCCCTCAATAAATTTTGAAATTCTTTCTTAAACTCTTCGTCTGTTTGTAGTTCAGAGTATGCTTTTTGTATTTCCTCTATGTTTGGATACAACATTTCTGGAATGTATGCTCCTCCAAACTGTCCGTAATAGCCACGTTCGTCTGCTATTTTTGAGCGTAATGTATGTATTTCTTTCTTTATCTTATTTGTATTGGGGGCGAGTATAGTCTGATTTGTCATTTTATATGTATAGAAAGTAGATGATTTTGTTATAAATGGACTGTTTTCTAGAGTACTGGACATCGATAGATATTTGCTGTTCTGTGAGCCACAGAACAGGGAAAAAATACCGTTCGTTGGTGTTTTAGTGTAGCGACACCAACAACTTTTTATATCATGTCCAGTACTCTAACTATTTTCCTAAATTTATTCAATTTTTTAATTTCCTGTATCAATAAACTTTGTCCTAAATTTACGAACTATTTTTGAAATGAATTTTATCAGATAAGAGCAGTTTGTTTGTCATTTATGTTTGGATTAGTATTTATGAAATAATTTTGAAATTCAAAGTTTGGGTTTTCTGAATAATTAAAATATAAGAATAAATCGTATTTTCGTGTCGCAAAGGCATAGAAAACCAGTTTGATTTATATACAGATAATCAATAGACAGTTAGGTTATTATCTCATTCGTAATTGGCTGCGCCGAGCTTTCGGTTAGCTACGCTGAACATCCGTTTCATAATTGATAATTTTTAATTAATTACACTTAGTGGAAAATACAAATACATTTACTTCTCCTACAACACCAAGTAACAAGAAAGAACTCGCACAAGTTCCTATTCTTCTCACTTCTATTTTTATTATTGCCGTTTGTGGTATTCTCTACGAACTTCTGATAAGCAGTATCTCCACCTATTTTTTAGGAAGTAGTATTCTTCACTTTTCGATTACGATAGGACTTTTTCTTTCTGCTATGGGATTAGGCTCATTTTTGAGTAGATATGTGTACCGTAATTTATTGGATTGGTTTGTCGTGATTGAAACCATTTTGGGGCTTGTGGGTGGCTGCTCTACACTGATTTTGTATTTTAGTTATACCGTTTTAGATAATTATTATGCTGTTGCGCTTGTTATTATTGTTTTTTTAGGAGCTTTTGTTGGATTAGAAATTCCTATTGTAACACGTATTTTGAAGCAACACGACAATCTTAAAGATACTATTTCCAACGTTTTGGCATTTGATTATTTAGGTTCTTTGGTGGCTTCTGTGGCTTTTCCTCTGATTCTTTTGCCCTTTCTAGGATTGATGCGAACAGCTTTTTTCATTGGAATAATAAACCTTCTGATTGCCATTTTTAATGCGTGGATTTTCAGAGAACAGCTCAAACAAGCTGCTGCCAAACTCGCTTTTGCTGCTATTTCTATGGCGTGTTTGCTTGTTGGTTTTATTTATTCGTTTCAGATAAGTGATTTTTTTGAGCAACTAATGTATCAAGATGAAATTATTTATTCTGACCAAACACCTTATCAGCGTATTGTAGTAACGAAATACAAAAAAAACACGCAGCTTTTTATCAATGGAAATCTCCAGTTTTCTACCTTAGACGAATACCGTTATCACGAAACGATGGTACACGTGCCAGCTCTAATGACAGGACACTTAGAAAATGTCTTGATTTTGGGAGGAGGTGATGGCTTGGCTGTGCGTGAGCTTTTAAAGTACGATGAGATTCAAAGTATAGATTTAGTAGATTTGGATAAAGCGATTACCAATCTTGCCAAACACAATCGTATTTTTAGAGAAGTCAATCAAAATTCACTTTCTAATCCGAAAGTCAAGATTCATAATGTGGATGCGTTTAAGTTTGTAGAAGAATCTGAAAAGCAGTATTCTCTCATTATTGTAGATTTGCCAGACCCACATGAGGCTTCTCTAGGAAAATTATATTCGTTAGAATTTTATCGTTTGGCAAGAAAAATCCTTTCAAAAGACGGCGTTCTTATTTCGCAATCTACATCGCCTTATTTTGCGCCTAAGCCGTTTTGGTGTATTCAGAAAACGATGCAAGAGGCTTTTCCTTCTGCGCTGCCCCTCAATGTGTATGTTCCAGCCTTTGGAATGTGGGGCTTCAATATGGGAATCAATAATCCAAAATTCAATCAAAATGATAGCATTGCCGTAGGTTTGCCAAATCCAAAACAACTAGATAAAATCTATACAGAACTCACTAGAAAAATGGAGAAACGAAATTTAGAAATGCGTTATCTAGCTCCAGAAGTTTTGCCTAAACTCTTTGTTTTTGATAGAGATATGTTTGAAGGAATTGATATTGATGGAAACGGAAAAGGAGATTCTGTGAAAGTAAACCGACTAGACAATCAAATCTTGATTCAGTATTATGAAAATAGTTGGAAGAGGTGGGAATGATTAATTTTATTATTATTGTTGCTGTTAATTTCTTTTCTAGTGTTCGCATGAGTTGTTTTTCATTATTTCTAAAATTTTTTAGAAATGTTTGTCCATTTTACATTTGCTTCAATTATATTTTCATTAATATAAGATTCTACACCTTTGTTGATTTTCTAATGAAGTGATACCAACAAAAACACCACTGTAAAAATAGTAAAACTTGCATTGTATTCTTTGATTTTCAGTGTATTACAATGTATTTTTATTATTGGTATAACCTATCAGTCTGACCTCAATTAGGATTTGAAACAAATAAAAAGTGTATTTTTAGTACCAAGCTCACGTTAAGAACAACTAAAATGGTTGATTATATAGATTTTTCTTGTAGAATTTATCTCAGTCCTCTGACAAAAGATTTTGAAAAAGTTTAAAAAAAAGCCATAATTGAG
>NZ_JAHDIG010000067.1 GCF_020630935.1 Bernardetia sp. | reverse complement strand
AGAAAATACAAGCTATTCCTTCTAACTCAAAAGTTTATATGTGGTTTGAAGATGACTTGTTTTGTCAAGTTAATTTTTGGTTTGTAGCTTCTCTTTTAATAGAAAAAAAAGAGGATAGTTTATTATTCTTAGTGCGTCCAAGTGAGCATAGTCCGTATAGTTTTGGTCATTTGAAAGAGTCTGAATTAATTTCTAGTTATGAAAATGGCATTCCTTTAAACAAAAACATAGAAGAAATATCCTCACTTTGGCAATTTTATAAACAAAATGACCTTCAAAATTTACTAAAAACAGCACAAACTCTTTCTTCAATATATCCTTTTATCCTTCAAGCAGTAGAAGCTCATATAGAACGCCAACCTAGTCATAATAAATTAGGCAGACCAAAAGAGAGCATTATCCAAATAATGAAAGAGTTAGATACTAAAGAGTTTGCACCTATTTTTAGAGAGTTTACAAAGCGAGAGGCTATCTATGGCTTTGGCGACCTACAAGTCAAACGTATGTTTGAAGAAATTATAAATTCTTAAACATTACTCAATTTCTTCTATTAGATGTAAAAACTCACTTAGCATCATGGCTGTTGCCCCCCAAATAGAATCATCATTGACAGCAAAATAAGGAACATCTATAGTAATTTTATTGGGTAATGTAACCTGTTTTTGCATACGCAAATTTGGGTCTTTGAGCGATGAGAGAGGAGCTTCAATAATTCTATCTACTTCTTTTGGGTCTGGAATAAAACTTGGCTTTTCTCTCATAAATCCCACAAAAGGTGTTACCATAGAATCGCTAGGAGGAATATATAAGTCTGATAAACTGCCCAAAATATTGGTTTTGGGTACGATAACGCCAATTTCTTCCTGTGTTTCTCTGATAGCAGTCATCATCAAGTTTTCGTCTTGCTCTTCTCTTCCTCCCCCTGGAAGTCCGATTTGTCCTCCATGATTGTGTATTCCTTCGTACTGTGGGCGCAATACTAAAGGCATCTTCCAATCAAATTTTTCATTGCCATCTTCATCTTGATACGGATAGAGTAACATTAAAACAGCTGCAATTCGTGTTTTTTTACGTTCTTTGTATTGAAATGACAATTCTTTTGTTCGTGCCGAAGATTCCATCAAGCGTTGTGCTTTTTCAGCAGGACGAGCAGGAGAGTCCAATCTATTTTTTAATTTTTGTATAAAATCCATATAAATCAGTTAGCAGTTATCATTAAACAGTTACCAGTAGTTTCAAACGTTGTATCTTCGATATTTGTTTTTATACACAACCTAATCCATTCGTAATTGCACTATTCGTAATTTATAAAATATATGAAAAATCTAAAAGTCGGTTTAGTACAACAAAAATGTACGACCAATAGAGAAGAAAATATCAAGAAAAGCCAAGAGGGCATTAGAGAATGCGCCAAAAATGGAGCAAATTTAGTTGTCTTGCAAGAACTTCACAACAATGTCTATTTTTGTCAGTGTGAAGATGTAAATTATTTTGACCTTGCCGAAACTATCCCTGGTCATACTTCTGATGCTATTGCACAAACAGCTAAAGAATGTGGAGTTGTAGTGGTGGCTTCTATTTTTGAAAGAAGGGCAGCAGGAATTTATCACAATACAGCCGTAGTATTGGAAAAAGATGGAACAATTGCAGGAACATACCGAAAAATGCACATTCCAGACGACCCAGCCTACTATGAAAAGTTTTATTTTACTCCTGGTGATTATGAAAAAAGAGGTGTAGATGATGCAGGGGCAGGTTTTGAGCCGATTGATACTTCTGTTGGACGTTTGGGAATATTGGTATGTTGGGATCAGTGGTATCCAGAAGCAGCACGACTAATGGCACTTGCTGGCGCAGAGGTTTTGATTTATCCGACAGCTATCGGTTGGGAACACGACGACACACAAGACGAAAAAGACAGACAACGCAATGCTTGGATTATTTCCCAACGAGGACACGCAGTCGCTAATGGTTTGCCTGTTATTTCAGTAAATCGTACAGGCTTTGAAGAAGACATTACTGGCGTTACTAAAGGCATTCAGTTTTGGGGAAACAGTTTTGTTACAGGCTCACAAGGCGAGTTTTTATTTGAAGGAAGTCAAGACAAAGAAGAAAATACGGTGGTAGAAATTGACATGAAACGCAGCGAAAATGTCCGTCGTATTTGGCCTTTCCTTAGAGACAGACGCATTGATGCCTATTCAGATTTATTGAAGCGATATAGAAGTTGAAAATAATTTTATTTGCTGTTCTTCTCAAAACTTCTCATTCCTAATTTTTCATTATTAATTTATCTAAATGAATCTTGATTTACTGCTCTCCAATCTTACCAATCCAACTCTTCTATTTTTCGTACTAGGAATTTTGGCTGTCAAGGTAAAAAGTGACTTAGAAATTCCTGCTGGTTCAGTCAAATTTATTTCTCTGTATTTACTCTTTTCTATCGGTTTCAAAGGAGGTCAAGAACTTTCACATAGCAATTTTGATATAGAAATTCTTTCTTCACTTTTGTTTGGTATTTTTCTCTCTGTGATTGTTCCTTTTTATACATTTTTCATTCTAAAACGTAAACTTTCCATTGAAAATGCTGGTGCGATTGCAGCCTCTTATGGTTCGGTAAGTGCCGTTACGTTTGTCGCTGCTGCTTCTTTCTTAGAAATCCAAAAACTTTCTTTTGGTGGACACATGGTTGCTGTTATGGCACTAATGGAAGCTCCAGCTATTATTGTAGGAGTAGCTCTTATTATGCTCTACAATAAAAAAGAACAAGAGGAAGAATTAGAAGAAAAAGCCATAGAAATAGATAAAAATGATTATGAACCTCAAATTATTCCTACCCAAGACTTTGAAATGGATGATAGCTATGATGCTGCTCCTCCTCAAAAAATATCTTCTAAGGCAAAACTAAAATCTATCATTATTCATTCTTTTACCAATGGCAGTGTTCTGATGGTGTTGGGAAGTCTGGTTATCGGACTGATTGCAGACGAGAAACAAGCCGAAGGAATCAAACCTTTTACCACTGATATTTTTAAAGGGTTTTTGGCTATTTTTCTTTTAGCAATGGGAATTGAAAGTGGAAAGAAATTGAGTGCTTTCTTAAAATCAGGTTGGTTTGCAGCACTTTTTGCGATTATTATTCCCATTTTTAATGGTTCTCTGACGGCAATAGCAAGTGAACTAATCACAGACGATGTTGCCAACCGTTTTATTTTTGCTATTTTGGCAGCGAGTGCTTCTTATATTGCCGTTCCTGCTGCAATGAAAATAGCTGTTCCGAAAGCAAACTCTGGTCTTTTTATTCCGATGGCTCTTGCCGTTACATTTCCGTTTAATATCACTATCGGAATGCCTATTTACTTTATGTTGATTCAGTAAATTTAGAAATCAAAA
Source organism: Bernardetia sp. (assembly GCF_020630935.1). Lineage (NCBI taxonomy): Bacteria > Pseudomonadati > Bacteroidota > Cytophagia > Cytophagales > Bernardetiaceae > Bernardetia > Bernardetia sp. The sequence goes on along the minus strand of NZ_JAHDIG010000067.1, from coordinate 22,116 downwards.
GATGTCTAGTGGGTTTATAGAAATCAATGATAAGAAAACATTTAGTGCAAGATGGACTATTTATGATAAGATTTTGCACCTTCTTATTACAGAATTAAGTCAGATTGAGGATGCAGAAGTTCAAAGTGTGTCTTGCTTTCTTCAATCTTATACACCTCCTCAAAATATGGACAAAGACTTAGAAATGGGTTGGGGATTTATTACAAGTGATGATGTGGTTGCTCGTATCGTACCTCTTTCAGAACTAAATGATAAACAAAAAGAAATATTTTGGGGAGGGGTTGAAACTGTTTACGCTAAACTTACACATCAAAAAAAGATAAATTCTACAATTAAGATTCAATCTGATTTGATTAAAGAATTATTGAGTTTGAGATAAATCTCTATAAATAACTGTTCTATGTACACAAGCCTTTTTTTATACAAAGAAATAGAAGATGGGTATCAGTTTTACGTATCTGAATTTTCTACTTTAGATGCTCTAAAGCTATTCCCTAAAGACTTAGAAATCGAAATTATAGAATTTGGAGCAACTTGGTATAAAAACTTTGGTTTTGCCACTGAAAAAGATATTCCAATCCTCTCAACAATAAAGGAAATGGTTAGTTTTCTAGAAAATGAAGGAGACATAGGCTTAGTTTATTTTGAGATGAGAATGAATAAATATGGAATATTATCATCGCATGATGATGGAGAATGTAATTTGAAACTAAACTCTAAATCCGAATTACTTTCAATTATCAGAAAAATTCTTCCTTTACCTTATCAGAATAAATTATTAGCACAGTTATTAAAATATCCAAATCAATATTTAAAAATAGAGGAGACAGGAAATATCATAAACTACCCAACTTTTGACGATTATCTGAAAGCAAGAAGAAATGAAGAGTAAAAGACTAAACGTACAAGAACAAAATAACAAGACTAAGAGTCGCATTTTATCAGAAGCAAAATACTGGAGAAAAAATGGTATCCCTCAAGGACTTGAATATTTTTTAAGAGAAAAAAACATTGATTCAAATACGTCCATATTTTTAGAATATGAACAAGACTACGAAGGTATCAGTACAGATGAAGGAATTATTGTAACTACTGAAAATAAATTTATAAGATTTTCAATGGACTTAAACAGCGATAAAACTGAACTAATATTTTTGGACAGATGGGAAGATATTACACAACGGTATGAAATTTCGGCGCATAAAAGAGGTAGTGGAAAAACATATGGATTTTTAACCTTAGAAGTTTTACAAGAGTTGAATCAAGTTTAAATAAAACTTACTATTATTTCTCCATCTTTTTTCATAGTTTTGGTTATCTGTAAATAAAGTCTATGAAACGCATTCTGATTTCACTCTCCGATTCTGAAAAGGAGCAAAAGGAAGAAAAACTACTACAATGGCTCAAAGAGGAAAATATCCGAACTGAAGCCCTAGATAATTACGTCCAAACAGAAGTAAACGAACAGCTACGCAAAAAAGAACAAGAATCTAAAGAAGATTTGCGAGAAGAAGTAAAAAGTGAAATTAGAGAAGAAGTAGAAGAAAATTTACGTTTCGAAATGAGTAGCCAGACAGAAGAAAAAATTAAAAAAACAAGTAAAAAAATGCGTTTGGTGGCTGTTGTTTCTTTGGGTGTCATCCTTATTTTAGGAGGAATAGCCTTTTTGCAAATGCTAGAAACCGACAAACAAAAAGAACTTTTGAAAGAATCTCAAAAAGAAGCCAAACTTCATCGCCAAGTCGTTCAGCAACTTCAAGATTCGATTATTGCTCGTGAAATGCGACATAAGGCAGTTATCAGTAAACAATTACCCGTTACCAGTGATACTACAAATAGTAAATAGTTCTTGTAGTGTTTAATTTATCATTAACCATTCATCATTCCTAAAATGCTTATTTATTTTATCGGAATGCCAGCATCTGGAAAATCTACTTTTGGCAACTTAGTAGCTCATAAGCTAGGCTACAATTTTTTAGATTTAGACCACTTGATTGAACAAAGAAATACTACTGTCATCCCAAAAATTTTTGAAGAAAAAGGAGAAGTTTTTTTTAGAGAAGAAGAAAAACATGCTCTTCAAACTACATTCAATTTAGAGAAAACTATTGTTGCGACAGGTGGAGGAACACCTTGTTTTTTTGATAACTTAAGCCAAATGAAGAAAAATGGAATCGTTTGTTTTCTAAATGTAGAAATAGAAGTTTTGGCACAAAGAACCTTCAAAGCACAGCAAAAACAACAAGACAATCGTCCACTTTTTAAAGAGGCTAGTTCGTTTGAAAACCTTTTAGAGATGATTACAAAAAAATGGCAAGACAGAAAAAAGTATTATCAGCAAGCTCACTTTGAAATAAGAAATAATGATGTAGAGAGTTTTATAGAAAAATTAGCCCACTTTGAAAGATGAAAAATTATAGAAAAGAACTTCTGCAAAATGGTTTTGCAATTCTTAGACAGACCTATTCTGACAATGAAATAAAACAGATTATTTCTGCCATTGAGAACATAGATATTAATAAAAAGACAGTTAGAAAATCAGCAGACTTATTTGCTATTCGTCAGTTTTTGAAAGATAATGAAACAATTAGACACCTAATTTTTACAAAAAATTTCAAGTCAGTTGTAGAAAAAATAGCAGGAGATGATTTTTTTGTTGTCAAAAGCATTTACTTTGATAAACCTCCGACCTCTAACTGGTATGTTCCTTATCATCAAGATTTAACAATTTCAGTAGATAAGAAAATTGAAACACAAAAATTCAAAAACTGGACGACCAAACAAAATCAGTTTGCCGTACAGCCTCCCGTAGAACTTTTAGAAAATATAATTACACTTCGTATTCATTTGGATAAGACAGATGAAAATAATGGAGCTTTAAGGGTTATTCCAAAATCACATCTCAAAGAAATTTATCCTCCTCAAACTATCGATTGGAATAAAGAAAAACAAGTGATTTGTGATGTAGAAAAAGGTGGAGTAATGCTAATGAAACCTTTGCTTTTGCATAGCTCAAAAAGAACAACTAACAAAAAACAAAGACGAGTAATTCATATAGAACTTTCAAATCAAGAATTGCCATTAGACTTAAATTGGTCAGAGAAAATGACTATAGAATAGCTTCTGAGGTGTTTTTTTTTGTTGTCTTATACCAAAAGACAAACTAACTACACCTAAAAATCGCATCGGTACTGCCCTATGAGGCTGCCTGACAAAAAATAGTTTTTATATTACATTAAATTAAAGCTTATCACGATTATTTACGTAGGTCAGACTTCTAGTCTGACGACAAATACTAAAAAGACTTTATTTCAATCCAAAACCTATGTTTTGGATTTTACAGACCAGTCTGGAAGACTGGTGTACAAAATTAACTGTGATAACATTTACTAAAAGATTTTACATATTGATTTTAAAAACATTGAAGGTAGTTCTATATCAGATGAGTATTTTTTTTGCCTTTTAAAAGTAATACTGAACCTATCAAAACAGGAAAACCAATATTGATAACCCAAAGTAAAAACGTAAGGCTTATAACTTTACTCTCGCCCAAAGAACTAAAAAAATAGAGAGCTGTGGCTTCCCTCACGCTAAGTCCGACCAAAAAACCACCTACTGGCAAAACTGATTTTGCAGCAAACAAAAGGCTAGAGCCGACAAGTATTTTATCTATAGAAAGCGAAAAATTAGCTGCTTCAAATATCAAAATCATCTGAATTAGAAAAACGCTATAACGTAGCAAGGCAAAAAATGTAGTGTTGATAATATCCGTTTGAGAATACTGACTAGCAAAATAAAGATTTTTTTGCAGCCAAATTATAATTTTACTTTTATTTTTGCTGTCCTTACCAATGCCTACTAAATTATATGAGCATTTTTTATAAAAAAATAGTCCCAACAAATAAAAAAAAATCCAAGAAGCAAAAAGCAGAAAGGTAAAAAAGATTTCCAATTCAAAAAATTGACTTATTCCGAATATTCCTCCTAGCATCGTAACCCAAAATTGTAACCCACCATTTACAAGCAATGCACCAGCAGAGTGAAACCGACTTTTTTGAGGAAGATGTCTAATTCTGCCAAAGAAATTTCCTAAAGGTAAAAAAGTAGAAAGAGAAAGTCCTATCCAAACGCTTTTTAGAGATTCTAACAAAGTAGTTTTTGCTAATGGTTTTATCAAAATCTGCCATTTTTTCGCCTCTAAAAGCCAATTTAGGAGCATTAAAAGAAAAACAGAAAACAAAATTGCTTTGTTTTTTTGCAATTCGCTATATAAATCAGTTATTTGTAAAAAAAAAGACTGATGACTTTTGAGTTGAGCATATAAATACCACCACGCAAATAGCATCAATAACAAATTCAAAACTCTGAAAAGTATTTTTCTATAATTTTTATTGTCTTTTTTCATTATTAAAACTGTTTAAAAGCAATAAATTCGAAATTATATAACTCCATTCAATCAATTATGCAACCAACTTCTTTCGACCAAATTATATTAGGAATAGACCCTGGAACTGTTGTTTTGGGATATGGTGTTTTGGGTATCAAAGATGATAAAATGTATCTCATTCAATTTGGCGTAATCAAATTATCTCAATGGAAAGACCACTATGTACGCCTACAAAAAATATTTGATAGGATAAGCCTAATTATTGAGGAATTTAAACCACAACAAATGGCTTTAGAAGCTCCTTTTTTTGGAAAAAATGTTCAGTCTATGCTCAAACTTGGACGAGCGCAAGGCGTTTGTATGGCTGCTGCTCTTTCTCGTGGCGTTTCGGTAGAAGAATATGCTCCTAGAAAAGTCAAACAAGCGGTTACTGGAAAAGGAACTGCTTCAAAAGAACAAGTCGCCAATATGCTACAAACCCTACTCTCCTTCGATGAAATCCCTGACCTTTTAGATGCTACTGATGCTGTTGGTGTGGCTGTTTGCCATTATTTTCAACAAAATGCACTTCTTCCCAAAAGCACATCGTGGGCAGCCTTTTTGGAAGAAAACCCAGATAGAATGGGATAAGCCAATTTAGAGTTCTGATTTAGGAACTTAGATTGAAATACAAATTCAGATTTCTGATGTTAGAATAGAAAACCAATTTCAGTTTAAAACGAAATAAAATCTTGTGGATTAACAGGATTTCCCTCATACCAAAGTTCAAAGTGTAAGTGAGGACCATCTGTAAGCTCACCCGAGTTTCCGATAACTGCCACAGGGTCGCCAGCTTTTACTGTTTCTCCTACTTTTTTAAGCAAAACAGAATTGTGTTTATAGAAAGAAACAAGTTGATGCTTGTGTTGAATAGCGAGCGTGTGTCCAGAGTCTTGTGTCCAAGAAGATAAGATAACTGTTCCATCGGCTGCAGCCTTAATAACTTCATTTTTTGGCGCAACTACATCTACTCCAAAGTGAGCATTTTCAGAATTATACTTGTTAGTAACAATGCCAGAAATAGGTGAGAAAAATAAAATTTGTTGTAGCTCTCCTTTTGAAGTTTTTAGTCCTTTACTTTTTTGTCCTTCTTTTTCAAACTGCTTTCGGAATGCCAAATCGACAGAATCTCTTTCGGTCAAGTCTATATCTTCCGAATTGATGATAGTAGCAGCAGAATCATCTGAAACTTCATTTTTAGGAGGTTCTCCTCCCAAAATCTGTTTTAAATTTTCATAATATGCATTTTGTTCTGCTAAAATTGCCTCTAAAGAATCTGATTTTTCCATCAGTTTAAAAAGCCTTGCTTGTGGATTTTCTGAAACTGATATCTGATAGTCTGCAATTGCACTCGCTATAAAATAAGAAGGAATAAAAACAAGAATTGAAAATGCAGCTACAACTACTACTACCTTTGCAAGATTGAAACGAATGGTTCTTTTTTCTTGAAAGTTTTCCTCATCACGGAGTATCATCAAATAATGGTGTGTAAACCATTGCCAAAATGTCTTTTTCTGCCCCAAAACTCTAATAGTGATTAATGATTAATTATTAGTGATTAATTGAATTACTCTTTTTAAAATTGTTTAAGACTTGAGGGCTGCATTTTGAGCCTCAACGATGGTTATTTTATATTCTTAAACAACTTCTTTAAATATTTTTCTATCTTTATTAAAAAACTCTTCATTTTTTGAACAACTCAATTACTTATGCACAAAAATACAGATTTTTAGAGAGTTTCTAAACTATTTTAGCAAACCTTATCATTATGAAAACAAATATCAACTACGACAAAGAACTTATTAGGCTTCAAAGAGAACTGGTCAAACTCCAATTTTGGGTAAAGAAAAAAGGCTTGAAAGTCGCCATAATTTTTGAAGGAAGAGATGCAGCAGGAAAAGGTGGCACAATAAAAAGAGTTTCAGATGCTCTAAACCCTCGTTTTTGTAAGATTGTCGCCTTAGACAAACCCACAGAAAAAGAAGCCTCTCAGTGGTATTTTCAGCGTTATGTAGCACATTTACCTTCAGCTGGCGAAATTGTTTTGTTTGATAGAAGTTGGTACAATCGTGCTGGTGTCGAACGTGTGATGGGTTTTTGCACAGAAGAAGAATATCAAGAGTTTTTACGCTCTTGTCCAGAATTTGAAAATATGCTGATTCGTTCGGGTATTATTCTGATAAAATATTGGTTTTCTGTTAGTCCAGAAGTACAAAAAAGAAGGTTTGAAGAACGCACCATGCTCCCTAGAAAACGATGGAAACTTAGTGGAATGGATTTGAAAGGTAGGGAAAAGTGGCACGACTACTCCAAAGCTAAAGATACTATGTTTGCCCATACTGATACTAAAACCTCGCCTTGGAATGTTATCGATGCTGACCATAAAAAATCGGCTCGTCTGAATTGTATTAGTCATATTTTGACCCAAATAGAATATGAAAATGTATTGCCCAAACCTGTAGAAATTCCAGATATTGATGAGCAAAATCATTATGCCCGAACGCCCATAGATGAGCAGAAATTTGTCCCTAAAATTTACACAAAAGAGAGTTTTAAGTAGCTTTTTTGTAATAAAAAAGCTATTTTGATTACTTGTTAGTAGTACACTGTTTGCATTGCTGTTGTTTCTGCTAACAAATCATTTTCAATTTATAATATACATTGAATAAAAAATAAACACTACTTACCATAACTATCAGGATTAAATAAAAAAACATGAAGATTCGCCATGCGATTGTGCTATTGAGCTGTATTTTTTTCTCTATGAATACACTTTATGCACAAGAACAAGCTATTATTGATTCTTTACAAGCAATCATTGATAAAGAGAATATTTCTATAAAAGATAAAGTTGATACTTATAATGAACTTGCTAACCAAGTTTCCTTAAACGATTCTACAACTCTTTTTTCCTACATTGATATATCTATTAAATTAGCTCTAGAGAATAATTATGTAGAGGGATTTATAGATGCAAAAAATATAGCTGGATATTATTATATAAGCCAACATAACTTTGAAAAAGCTCAATCCATGTATGAAGCTAATATAAAAGAGGCTAAAGAAAATAACTATAAAGAAGGAGAAGCTGACGCTTACTATGCTTGGGGAAAACTTTACAGAACACAACGAAATTATACAAATGCCATCGAAAAATACAATGAAGCCGTAGGTATTTATAAAACTATAGACAACAAAGAAAAAATTGGCTCTATTTATAAAGATATCGGACTTGTCTATATTTATCTTGGAGAGTATGACAAAGCTATCATTTCATACAAAACTGCTATTCATAACTTCAAAGAAATAGGAAACGATAAAGAAATGGCAAGTATTTATAATAACATTGGAGTTGTTTATAAACGAAAAAGTGAATATGATAGAGCATTGGAATATTATGAGAAAGCTATAGATATTGAACAAAAACTAGGTAATGACACAGGAATTGTAAAGTTGTATAACAACTTAGGAAGTATGCAAGAAGCTAGAGGGTTTTATGCTCAAGCTATGCAATATTATCAGAAGTCTTTAAAAATTAAGGAGAAATTAGGAGATAAAGAAAGTTTAGGAGTTGCTTATGTCAATATTGGAAGTATTCACCAAGTACAAGCCTCTTACGATTTAGCTTTAGAATATTACCAAAAAGCTAAAGAACTCTACAAGGAAGCAGACAGTCAAGAGTATCTTTCATATGTCTATATACACTTAGGAAATGTCTATGAACTGAAAAACGAATATGATATTGCCACTATGTATTATGAAAAAAGCCTAAAGCTAATGGAAGAACTGGGTGATAAAAGTGGAAAGGCAACTATCTATCAAAGTTTTATGACCCTAAATCTAATAAAAGAGCAGTATCAAACAGCCATAGAGTTTGGGAAATTATCCGTACAAATAAGAGAAGAACTAGGCGAAAAGGCTACATTAGCAACCTCTTACATAGATTTGGGAAAAGTCTATTTTCAAATGAAAAACTATAAGAATGCTCTTCCTCTCTTGAATAAAGGCGTAGAGTTAGGCAAACAATATCACGAATTACAAGCTGTACGTAGTGGTGCAGAAATGCTTTCCAAAATCTATTCAGAACAAGATAATTATCAACAAGCCTATAAAAATGAGATATTGTTTAGAGAGATGAAAGATAGCCTATCTAATACAGAAAACACAAAACTAATTACTCGCCTAGAATCGGAATATGCTTTCAAAAAAGTAGAAGACTCGCTTCATAAAGAAAATATTGTACAAGCCGAGCAAATCGAAAAAGATAAAATTGAAGCTAAATTTCAGCGTAATATCAATATTTTGGTTCTCATTATTTTAGTTATTGTAGTAATAACTGCTGTATTTATTTATCGCAGTCAGAGCAAGACAAAAAAACTAAATAGTCAGTTGAACAAGCAAAAGAAAGAATTAGCAGAAGTGAACGGCGAACTTCAAGGGCTAAATGAAGAATTACAACAAAACCAAGATGAAATTATTGCTCAAAGAGATTCTATTGAATCTCAAAATCAACTTCTTGAAGAACAAAATCAAAACATAGCGCATAGCATCAACGCTGCTCAAACCATACAAGCTGCTATCTTGCCTTATCAAGAGCGTATGAAAAAAGAGCTAGGAGAATATTTTATTATCTATCGTCCTCGTGATGTAGTTTCTGGAGATTTTTATTGGTTGGGAAATCTAAAAGGCAAAACCATTATTGGTGCATTGGACTGTACTGGACACGGTGTTTCGGGTGCATTTATGAGTATGATAGGTTTTACTTTGCTCAATGAAATCATCAATACAAGGAAAGTTACAGAACCTGCCAAAATTTTAGAGCAACTAAGAAACGATATTAGAAGAGCTTTAAGGCAAAATGAAACAGGAATGAGCAACGGAATGGATGCTGTTTTTATTACCATAGAAGATGATGAAACTGCTTCTATGAAAAAAGTTACCTTTGCAGGAGCAAAATGTCCGTTGTGGTACGTAAATGCAGAAAAAAATAAAGTAGAGAAGATAAAAGGAAGTAATATTTCTATTGGTTTGGATTATAAAGAAGTTCGTAATTTTGAATCAACTACTTTATTACTACCAAAAGACAGTCTATTATATTTTGGTTCAGATGGAATCATAGACCAAAACGATAACAATAAAAAGAAATTTGGCTCTATCAGATTAAAAGAGTTTTTTCAAGAAAGTCATCACTTACCACTTGAAGAGCAAAAACAAAAACTAGAAGAACAAATAGATGCCCACATGCAAAATACCAAACAACGTGATGATATTTTATGGATGGGAGTGAAAATATGATTAGATACTACAATAATGAAAGAAATAATTGATAAACTGATTGTTTATGGTATTATAGATACTAAAAAGGTAGAAGGCAAGAGTTACACAGAAATTGAAAATTACAATATTGTAAACATCATAATAGAAGAGAATTTTTCTGAAGACAGATTTTTTCTTTTCTCTTATGAATGGGGGGCTGGTCATTTCTTAGACTGTCCAGAAGCCTTAGATTTTATAAGTAATCCGACAGAATTACTTATATATGATTTAGCTAAATTTACTAATTTCTTCTTTGACCCTAAATCAATAATATTTTCCTACTCAGAAAATAATTGTACTCTATCTTTCAATCAAGATGGAATAGAATACTTCGAAGAAATAAAAGATGTAGGAACTCTACCGACGGCTATAAAAATGATAAACGCTGCCATTCAAAATAGAAATCGTAATAATCCTTTATTTTATTCTCTTTCGCTGGGGGAATATTTTGGTTTCGTACTATTAAATGAAGAACAACACAGCTTTTTGAAACAATTAGATGTAGTATATGAACCTCTATGGTAGTAAAAAACCTTTTGTTTGAATACTTCTTTACATTATGTATTTTCAATTTAAACTCAACTGATTACTATTTACTGACAACTGGTAACTGATTATGCTCCCACAACAAATTCTAAAAAAATACTGGGGCTACGATGCTTTTCGTCCGATGCAGGAAGAGATTATCAATTCTGTTTTGGAAGGTAATGATACGCTTGCACTTTTGCCAACAGGTGGAGGAAAATCGATTTGTTTTCAAGTGCCTGCGATGGCATTGGAGGGAGTTTGTATTGTCGTTACGCCACTTATTGCGCTGATGAAAGACCAAGTTTTTCAGCTTAACAAACGTGGTATTTCAGCAAAAGCAATTTATTCTGGAATGTCGAAGCGAGAAATTGATATCATATTGGATAACTGTGTGTATGGAAAAAATATCAAGTTTCTTTATCTCTCTCCCGAACGACTCAAAACAGATTTATTTAAAGAGCGAGTAGCCAAAATGAATGTTGGCTTACTTGCCATTGATGAGGCGCATTGTATTTCACAATGGGGATATAATTTTCGTCCTGCTTATTTAGAAATTGCAGCTATCAGAGAGAAAATTACGAATGTTCCTTGTATTGCCCTTACAGCTACGGCGACTTTGCAAGTCAGAGAAGATATCCAAGATAAGCTAGATTTTAAAGACAATAAGAAAGTATTTACCAAAAGTTTTTCAAGAGCAAACCTTTCTTATTCTGCATTTTTGGAAGAGAATAAAAACCAAAAAATGCTACAAATCTTGAATAACGTAAGAGGAACAGGAATTATTTATGTTCGGAATCGGAAGCGTTGTAAAGAAATTGCGCTTTGGCTTCGACAGCAGAAAATTTCAGCCGATTTTTATCACGCTGGACTTACGCACGCACAGCGCAACCACGTACAAGAATCGTGGATAAGTGGAAAAATTCGTGTCATTGCAGCAACGAATGCCTTCGGAATGGGAATAGATAAGCCAGATGTCAGAACAGTTATTCATACTGACTTACCAGATTCTTTAGAAGCCTACTATCAAGAAGCAGGCAGAGCAGGACGAGACGAAAAAAAGGCGTATGCCATTGCCCTTTTTGACAACAATGATTTAATCAACTTAGAAAAACGAACAGAGCAAGCCCACCCAGAACCAAAAATTATTAAGAAAGTCTATCAAGCCTTAGCCAATTATTTCAAAATTGCTGTGGGAAGTTTTCCAATAGAGAGTTTTGATTTTGATATGGAAGAGTTTTATCGTCGCTTTTCAATTCCCTATATAGAGTCCTATAATTCTATAAAAATTTTAGAGGAACAAGGATTTTTGCAGCTTTCAGAGAGTTTTTATACACCTTCCAAAATTTGGATAAAGGTAGATAATGCTACACTTTATAACTTTCAAATTGCCAACCCAAAATCAGATACAGTTATCAAAGGAATTTTACGTGCCTATGGAGGAGCTTTTCAGCAATTTATTTCTATTTCTGAACAGAATCTTTCTAGGTTTCTAAAAATGCCAAAAATGGAAGTAGTAGCACAGTTAAACTATCTAGCCCAGCAAAATATCATCGATTATCAGCCTCAAAAAGATGTTCCTCAACTTTCTTTCCTTACACCTCGCCACAATGCAAATGATTTGCCGTTGGATTTAGAATTTTTGAAAGTAAGAAAAAAGGAAGCTATGCAAAAAGCATTTTCGGTAATTAATTATGTCAGCAACGATATGCGCTGCCGAACACAGATTCTGCTTCATTATTTTGGAGAAAAAACAGACGAAGTATGTGGCGTTTGTGATAATTGTATCAAGAATAAAAAGGCTGCAAATGGAACAGCAAAAAATGAAAGCGAAGATATAAAAACTCAAATTTTAGAAAAAATTGCTTCTCACTCTATTCCTGTTCACAAGCTACAACAGCATTTTAAAAATTTGGATGCAACAATTTTAGGAAAAATCATTCAAGAAATGGTTGCAACTGGAATAATTCAATATGATAAGAGTGGGAATTTAATCTCAAAATAATCTGCATAGGAATACGTTTTATCAAAGTCTAATTGGTCTATTGAAGTTATCATAATTTTGGCTGCTTGGTTTCATATAAAAATACGTAATTTATGATACTAAAACTCTATTCTTTTAAAAAAATTCATTTATGAATATCTCACATTATTTTCTACTCCTTAGTATAGTTTTCTTTTATACCTGTCCCTTTGCAAAAGCAACTATGGATATTGACCTTTACGAAGATACTAAAAATATACATTTAGAATATTGGTCTTTTGGTGAAGAGTTTGAAACAGACAACAAAGGACAAATTTTAATTGACCTTGCCCAAAAACTTATCGAAGACTCTGATAGTCCAAATTTACAAGTTGCTATAAATATAAATAGTTTTGCAGGACATCAAAATTTTTATTACACCTTAGGCTATAGCCAATTTAAGGCTTGGAAAATGGGCGATATGAAAGATGAAAATTATGAAGGTTTAGTAATTTATGTAAAAGACAAAGATATTTACATAAAGAAAATTCTTACTATTCTAGCAAACGCTTTAGACAAAATAGAAGATATAAAATCTAATCAGACTAAAATTCTTAAAGAAAAACGACATTCGCCTAGTAACAATCCTCAATACGATACACTACTTTCTATTTCAGAAAAAGAAGTAGAAAAATATACTTCTACCAGTAATGAAAAAGTAGATTTGTTAGCAAATGAGAAAATCTATGTAAATGAAATATCAGAATTAGACTATTACTACAAAGATTATAAGTTTCATATTTATACTACTAGGAACTACTCTAATGAAGATGCCATAAGTAAAAAAGAAACAGAATTATTAGTGGTTGATAACCTATTAGAGATTATAGGTAATTATCAGAATGGTTATCTAGTTTTTATAAACGATAGTACGTTTCACTACCTCACACTATACAACGGCAAAACAAAAGGAGAATATACAATTGAGGGAATCAGAACAGCTAGAATGCCTATTTATAATTATAAATACAAGTCTGAACCAATGAACTTTTTACTGATGAGAGTAGCAGATTATGATACAGTTCATCAAGTGTTATTTTTACCAGATAGTAACTTAGTGATTCCAAATTATGCTTACGACCCTTTTTCTAAAAAGAATTTAGAGGCTGCTATCAAAAAACAGAGAGAAAAAGAATCCAAACTAAAAAATAATTTTGAGTTTGATTATCAAATAGCATTTTATATCTCTATGATTATTATTTCTAGCTTAATTGTATGGATTTGGCGACAAAACAAAAGCTAATTTTTCCCTATTTTTGCAGTCAAATAAAAAAGATTTAAAAACCCTTTTGCTTCTCACAAAGTTAGCAGACCCTAAACGACGGCTTTAGTTCTCGTTTACGGTTGATAAAAATAACAAAAGAATATAGAAACAGCTTTATGAAAAATGCTCCTATCGGTGTCTTGATAGTCAATTTAGGAACGCCAGATTCTCCCAAAACGCCAGATGTTAGAAAATATTTACGTGAATTTTTATTAGATGGACGAGTAATAGATATTGCTGCTCCTCTTCGTTACGGACTTGTCAATGGGATTATTGCCCCTTTTCGTGCGCCCAAATCGGCTGCAGAATATAAAAAGCTATGGACAGATAGAGGTTCTCCTTTGCTTTATCATGGCATAGATGTAGTAGAAAAACTACAAAAATCACTTGATAATCATTCAGACAAAGAAACTGACAAGTCTAAAAGAGAAAAATATGTAGTTCGCCTAGCCATGCGTTACCAAAGTCCATCGTTAACCAATGCTCTGAAGGAAATGCAAGAAATAAATTGCAAAAAAATCATTGTTATTCCGATGTTTCCTCAATATGCTTCGGCTTCTACGGGTTCGGTATTGGAGCGAGTAATGCAAATTGTTTCAAAATGGGAACTCATTCCAGAAGTTTCTTTTGTAGATGCATATCCAGCAGATAAAAAAATGATTCAAGCCTTTGCGCTTCAAGGAAAAGAGCTTTTGGCAAAGCACGATTACGACCATTATGTTTTTTCTTATCACGGTTTGCCACAGCGCCAACTCAAAAAAGCAAGCTCGTACTGTAAAATAGGGACATGTTGTAATTCCTATAATGCTACTAATCGCCTTTGTTATAGAGCTCAATGTTATGAAACTTCTCGCCACCTAGCAAAAGAACTTGGCATCACAGAAAAAGACTATACTGTTTGTTTTCAGTCTCGTTTGGGTTCAGACCCTTGGATTCCACCTTATACTGACGATGTAATTAAAGAGATTTATGCGAAAGGATATAGGAAAATTATTGTATTCGTACCTTCTTTTGTAGCTGATTGTTTAGAAACTACTGTAGAAGTAGCTGAAACCTACCATGAAGATTTCTTAGAACTTGGTGGAGAACGTTGGGATATGGTAGAAAGTCTCAACTCGCATCCTCTATGGATAGAATCTTTAGAGGATATGGTTTTAGAAAGAAGTTAAGATACACACCCTAAGGATTTAACAAACCCTTAGGGTGTTTTAACTTAAAAAAACAAGCTATTAATGCTTAAAACATTTCTAAAAAAGTCTAATATATTCATTAGGGCAAAAGTAAATGAGGTTCTTCTTCCTCTGCATCTAGTGAAGCATACAAATAACTGTAATCATTCATTCCCTTCAACAAAAACTTAGTTTTTCTCAAATCAATTCTAACACTATCCGACCAATCATAGAGTGTTTCTACCAACGAACTAAGTTGGCGTGGCGCAAGATAAAATGAGAAAAACATAGAACCTTTTGTATAAGAAACACGCAGTTTGTAGTTATTTTTTTCTTTAGAAATGAGTTCTATTTCTTCTATTTTGTATTTAGCTAAAGTTACTTTTTGCTCTTTGTAAGGCATAAAAACGATAATTTGGTCTTTTTCTATGCTTATCTGTGGTTTTTCTGACTTATCGACACTTTTTAAACTTCTACTTAGAAATTCTCCAATAAATCCTATTCCTGTAATCAATAAGAATAGCATAAATACAGAACTACTAAATGAGAGAAGATAGCATAAAATAGCAACCAATAACAGAGATGTTACAAACAACACCAGACGTAACATTGAGTTCTTAGACTTTTTTCTAAACTCCTTCATATCCAAACTAGAAAGTACCCAAGGCAAAGTTTTTAAACGAGTATCAAACTCTTTCCAGTCTGAAATGCTGTGTAAATAGGCTTTAAAATATTCTCGTTTAGATTTTAGATTTAATGTTTTTCTGACAGGGAAAACAGCTAATGTCCTGTTCTGATTGCAATGCCGCCCCCCCAAATATTCCCATGTATCTTTCAAAAAAGCAGATTTGCATTCATTGCAAAAAACTATCTCGTCTCCTGCCACAATCAAGTCTCCAGTAATGGGGTCTTGACGGTTTTGCCCTAAAAAATCAGCGTGAGTTTGTTTGTCTATTTTATGAATGTGCATACGTTGAGGTGTTGATTGTTAGAAAGCATTAGAAGTTATGCACCCAAATATTTTTATATTTTTTTTCTAAGTAGGCTAGTCTATATTGTAAATGTTCTGGAATTTCTTCAAAACGAATTAGTGTGTGCTGTGAAGTTTGGCGAACTCTTTTCAAAATTCCCTCTATATGTACGAACATATGGTTAGCTAAGGCTTCCTCTGTCTTTTTCTTATCAGTCTTTAAACCAAAACTTACCATTTGTCCATCTTGTGTAGAAATAGAAATGATAGTCATACCATAAAAAAAAGTGAGTTGTTTTACATCTTGATAGTCAATAGTATATGCTTTTTCCAAAAGATGATAATACACAAAAATACAGTTTTTGTGAAAAATTAGTAAGGGGTGAGAGTCTTTAACCCCTGCATCTGCATCAACATCTATGGCTTCATTGTGAATATTTATCCAAACGGCAAGATAGCCAAGGGCAGCCATCAACATATACATAAAATTTATAACAGTAAATGAAAGGGCAATCCAAACCAAAAAGAAAATCAAAACGCCCCAAGTTTTTAGAAAATAATCTGCCTTTTTCCAAAAAAGCTGCTTGAAGTCTACGTTTCTAAGTTCATTTTCTATTATGTCTAGACTAATATCAAAACTAACTTTTCGCTCTTTCCAATATTTAGACTTTATAACTCTCTTACCAACTTTTTCATAAGAGTTATCTCTAATATTTCGGATTACAGAAGGCAACGTACCAAATATTTTCTCGTTCGTACTTAGGTTTAAAGCTCTTTCTTGTGGAAAACTAGATAATGTCTTTTTACTATCACAATGCTTTCCTCCTAAATATTCCCATGTATCTTTCAAAAAAGCAGACTTACACTCGTGGCAAAAAACGATCTCATCTCCTGCCACAATCAAGTCTCCAGTAATGGGGTCTTGACGGTTTTGTTTGAGAAAGTGAGCGTGTTTTTTCTTATGAATTTTATAAACGTGCATAGAAGAAAATTAAATCAAAAATATATCTTCTCATTTACGAAAAAATCCTTTTTACTGTTGTATAAGTAAAAAGGATTTAAAAAAAGTCATTAAATTATTTATTCCTTACTCATAAATCCTATCAATTACCTGCATATTTTGAGGCATACGAGGTTCTATCTTGTACAAATTTTCTTGTAAGCCTTTAAAAAAAGCCTTCTCAAAATAACTAACTAAATAAAGAGCTGCAAGTGGCATTCCCTTAAAATAATATTTTCCACGCCAACGCAAATCACACCCTCTTTTTGTTGGAGTTATTTCTACAATCGCACGCCCTTTGAGGGGATGTTCTGCCACAGGCTCATAAACAAAATATTTTCCATAATGAGCTTCTGTAATGTAATAGTGATGTACTTTGGCAAAAAGAGGTGTTTTATAAACAGCCATTACCTTATTTCCAGCAGCTATACCAGCACTTTCTAGTTCTTCTAAGTGTTGAATCCAAAGCTCACTTTCTTTTGAATTGCGAAAAGCTTCTTCTATGTATGTCCAGAGTACAGTAGGCGAAAAATTGGTTTTGAAAGTATAATCAAAACTAATTTCTTTTGGTTTTTTCCACCAATAGGACGCACCAGCAGCCAGTGCAGCTCCCAATAAAAGTGTTCTCTTTTTCATAAATATAATTTAAGCAGTAATCTATAGCCTACCATTTTTATTCTCAAAATTACAGTTTTTTTCTAAAAGTAAAAGATAAAACTCTCTTTATGAGAAAGTAGGCAAGCAAATAATTTTTGGTGTATTAAAAAAAAACCAAACAATTTGCTAATTCATTATAAAATAAGTTGTATTATCAACGGTTTTTTATAATATTAGCTTAACGTTTGAATAAAATTCACATAAAAATTAAATTTTTACACAAACCTTATAGCAAAACCTATGCAAATACCAAGTTTAATCCTAAAACAACTCTACACACGAGGAAGTTTACAAAATACGGAAAGTGGAGTACAATTTACTATCAAAAACCGTTTGAGTGATGCAAAATTTAGCGAGCTTTTGAGTGTTGAGATAAATGGAAAAGAAGTTCCGATGAGCAATATTCAAATCGATATGGGTGATGGAAACATAATAGACCCTACTTCTATGGATGCTGACAATCCTGTCGACTTCCCACTTAGTAAGAGTTTCAATGTTTTGGCTAATATCGACAAATTACCAGAAGCAAAGCATAATATTCGGATTTCTTTTGTTGCTAATCCGTTTGGAAAGCTAAAGTTTGATGTACAAGATGCGATTTCTGGTTTTGGAGAATCAGAAGTCAAAATTCCTAGAGATAAAAACGATGACTATTCTGAAAGTGCTATCAAGACAAGACAAGATTTTGTTGAGAAAGTTACTGGCAAAAAACTAGAACACGTAACAAAACATTCTTTCGACCCACACATGTTAGCTGGAAACTGTGAGCATTTTGTAGGTGTAGCACAAATTCCGATGGGTATTGCAGGTCCTATTACAGTACACGGAGAACACGCAAAAGGAGATTTTTTAATTCCGATGGCAACCACAGAAGGAACACTTGTAGCTTCTTATAACCGTGGTATGAAGGTACTTAATCTTAGTGGTGGAGTAAAATGTACAGTCATTGGAGATGCTATGCAGCGTGCGCCTGTTTTTGTTTTTAAAGATGCTCGTGGAGCGAGAGATTTTGTGGCGTGGACAAAGAAAAAAGAGGTTTATGAAAAAATTGCAGAAGAAGCAGAAGCAACTTCTAGTGTCGCTAAGTTACACGATATTGATTGTTATTTATCAAACAAATTTGCTTACCTACGTTTCAACTACAAAACAGGAGATGCAGCAGGTCAGAATATGGTAGGACGTGCAACATTTGCAGCTTGTAGTTGGATTTTAGATAACTACGACCAAAGTAAGTTAGAACATTTCTACCTAGAATCTAACTTTGCAACAGATAAAAAAGCCTCTCAAATCAACGTAATGCGTACTCGTGGTAAGCGTGTGGTAGCAGAATGTACGATTCCTAGAGATGTTTTGATTCAGAATATGCGTGTTGAGCCAGAAGCATTAGCCTATCACGGACAGGTAGCTACCATTGGAGCATTCCTTTCAGGAGCAAATAATAATGGTGCACACTCTGCCAACGGTATTACAGCTATGTTTATTGCTACTGGACAAGACGTTGCCAATGTTTCAGAATCTTCTGCTGGTATTCTTTATTCAGAACTTACACCAGAAAAAGACCTTTATATTTCTATTACCATTCCATCTCTCATTATTGCCACTTATGGTGGTGGTGTTGGTTTAGCAACTCAAAAAGAGTGTCTGGAAATGATGGATTGCTTTGGTAGAGACCGAGTAAACAAACTTGCTGAAATTATTGCAGCTGTTGTACTTGCTGGAGAAATTTCTCTTGGTTCGGCAATCTCTTCTTCTGACTGGGTTTCTAGCCACGAACAATATGGTAGAAATAGATAAATAGTTATGTTGTTTGTGAGGACACCAACAACTAAAATATTTCCTTATTGACGGTTTTGACCTCAATGATGGTTACTAATAAAATTCAACAAAAAAACCTAAGCTGAAAGGCTTAGGTTTTTTTATGGCATATAAAACGAATTGACTTTATATCCTAATAAAAATTATCGATGTTTTCTTCTGTATCAGTAAGCTCTTTGATAGCACGAAGAATACCACTAGAGTTATATGGCTGCTGACGGTCTTGCTCCAATGGAGTTTTGTATTTTGCATAATCAGCTACTTCGCCAGCTTCTGTACGTTTTTCTACTTGCATTATCAATACACCAGATTCATCTGCAATAGGCTTAGATATTTCTCCTTGTTTCAATCCGAAAGCTATACCAACTGCTTTAGGAGCAAAACCTACTCCGTTAAGTGCATTTGTGATGTAAGTATAGTTTTGTTGGTTAAGAATACGAGCTTGGTCGCCAAATTCTTTTGCTATTTCATCAAGTGTACCTGTTTTTCCTTCTAGTTTTGCCATAATCTCTTTTTGCTTCACTTCTTCCAATACTTCACGGCGAACTTGCTCATATACTTTTGCAAGAGGTTGGATACCTTTCTTTGTACGAGATTTCAACACCATTACAATATATTGGCTACCTTGATTGCCATCAATTTCGAATACTTCATCTGAAACTGAACCTACTTTTGTAGTTTCTTCAAATCCCCAACGAATTGCCTGACGAATAGAAGGGTCATAAATATTGTTCATAGAACGAGCATTTTGCTTCACATCATTTGCTTGTAGGCTAAGTAGATTGTACTGCTTTACAAGCTCCTCATATTCTTTGACATTCTTACTAGAAGCCAAATCACCCGCCTGACGGTAAAGTGTCTCACGAGTAGTTTCACTTGGGTCTAACAAACGACTAACAGAAGCTAATAAATATTTGTTTACTTTCTTCAAGCCAGTAACTTTGATGATATGGTATCCAAATCTTGTCTCTACAAGTTCTGGAAGCACACCTTCGTTAGTAGCACCAAAAGAAGCATCTTCAAATGGTTTAACCATTGCACCACGACCAAACCAACTCAACTCTCCACCTTTTACTTTACTTCCTTGGTCATCGCTATGTTCTTTTGCAAGTTCTGCGAAATTACTTCCATTTTTAGCTTGTTCTAAAACTTCTTTTGCTTTTGCTTCAATAACTAATTTTTCTTCTGGACTTTTGCCTTGTGTATTGAATAAAATATGACTTGCTTCAACTGAATCAGCTACTTGTCCTAATTCTTTTACCACTTTGAACATTTTATATGTTCCGTTTGCTGCTACTGGGTCAGCTACAAAGCCAACTTCTATATTTTCTGTTCCCATCTGGTTTTTAACTGCATTTGGAAACGCAGAAGGAGCAAGCTCTGCAAAATTTGCTTCAATTTGTGAATGTTGTGCTATAAAAGATGTATCGTTTTGTGTAGCAGCAAACTTATCCTTGATATTTTCAAGATAACGTTTTGTATCTACACTATCAGCTTTTGAAGGAACGATTGGAATAGAAACATATTCTACTGCAATAGAAGCTGCATCTTCATAATCTTCTTTATGCTCGTTGTAATAAGCATCAATTTGTTCTGGAGTAACAGTTACAGCCGAATCTGGAATATTTGCATAAGGAACATACAAATATTTCAAATCTAACTGGATAGTTTCGTCTTCATAACGACGTTTTGCCTCAGCTTTCGTTACATATACTGACTTACGAAGTAAGTTTTCGTATTTTTCACTTCTACGAGTTTCTGGAAGTTGTTGTTCAAAAACAGCAAACTGTTGTTGTGCTTGAGGAGATTGTTGCTGAAGAGTGCGAATAAAAGCGATTACCTTGTCTTTATCAAAAACACCTGTTTCTGGGTCTGTAAAAGCTTGTTTGATTTGAGGAGAAATATTATTTCCTTGTACCATATCTACAAGTTCCTCATCAGTTACCATAATTCCTAGTTTTTCCCACTCTGGTTTTAAAGCATACTCTTTTACCAATTCGTTCCACGTTTGAGTACGAACAATAGGCATTTGAGATTCGTTGAGTCTTGTCTGTTGCCCAGCTTCCATTCTTTCCTTCATTACTTGGAAAGCATTATTAAAGTCTTGATATTTGATTTCTGTTCCGTCAATTTCTCCGATAACTTGGTCGCTTCCCATTCTGCCAGCACTATTGAAAAGGTCTGTCAGTACAAATGCTGCAAGTGCGCCCAAAATAACTACAAGAAGTAGTCCTGTGCGTTTCTGAATTGCTGTAATTATAGACATAATCTATCGTTATAATTTTTTTTAATATGAATTAATGTGAATTTGAGTGTTTATAATTTTTGATAGTGATTATTTTCTACCAAAAATAAATACCTAAATAGGTAGTTATCAAACTTGTGAAACAGATTTTTGCACTAGGTTTTGATACAACTCTCTTCACAAAATTTTAGTCTGCAAAGGTAGCCAGTTTTATTAAATTATCAAATTTATATAAAAGAATGAGAGGTATTTAATTGCTAAAAAAGTTTATTTTCCAAACTATCTGCGTTTTTATAAGTTACTTTGTAGAAGCAAAACGTCTGTAAAAGTAAAAAGCAGGTAACATCTATTTCCTACTTTTTTGTATTTTTGCAGAAAAATTATTTATCAATAGTTTAGAAATATATGACAACCTTATTATATACTATCGCCCTTGCTGTGGGTTTTCTTATGCTCTATTTTTTAGGAATGGGAGTAAGAATGTTCTTTCAAAAGCAAGGACAGTTTAGAGGAACATGTGCTAGTCAAAGCCCTTTTTTAAAGACAGATGATGGCTCGTGCAGTTATTGTGGCAAATCTGCTGATGAAGTGTGTCCCAACAAATAACTAGCAATTATCAAACCTATAAGAAAATAAAATCTTATAGTTTTTTGGCACTATATGATTTTAGTTGCAAAATCGTAAATTAGGGATTAATTTTCAATTT